>DUQV01000019.1 GCA_012837605.1 Clostridiales bacterium
TTGGAATGGATAGAAAAAACTCTTTTTTGAAACTCTATTGAAATAAAACCATCACGTTTAAGTATTAAGAAGGGGTGTTGCGATGTACGAGGATAGAATTAAATGGATTGAACATAAAGGCAAAAAAATATAGTCTTGAAGGAAGAGAAACACTCTGTGCTATATTGTGTAGACGTTTCTAAAGTAAAATTTAGTGTAAAAGTTATTAATATATTAAGCGGTAACTGCGATAAGACAAAGGAACATGATAAAGCTTTGGCTGTAGTAGGAGTAACAGGATTAGTTAAAGTTATGTATGATGGCTTTGCCAAGCTTTATAAGAGCCCTTTAAAAACTTTCTCTACTGAAGAAGAGGCTAAAGAATGGTTGATTTCCTTATAATTCATTGTTATTTTATAGCGTTATAGCCATTAAGGATTAATTCGCATAGTTTTCATCTTTTTCTCCTAGCCACAACCACCGATTTAACGGTGGTTGTGGCTTTTTAGGCATACAAAATATATTTGTTGTTTTAACAATTTTTATAGAACCATTCTTTGAGATATAAAGAAATTTTTACAGCTCTATTATACGACGTAATATAACATATATTGACAATAGAGTTTAATCTTGTACAGTACAAAACGGTATCGATAATAACAAAATAATGTATTTTTATGTTATATTTACAAGTAACTTCGCTGACCCAAGCATTGTCAAGCAAAATATAAAAGCATGGTTGATCAGAGGATGATTACGTCATAGGTGATAAAAGCACATCATATGATTGGAGGGGTTAAAATGGATAGAATAAGATTATTAGAACACAAGGGTAAGAAGATATTTTATATCGATTATTCGAATTTAAGTGCCGATATGTTAACATCTCTTATGGAAGAAGTTATAAAACAAATAACTTCTCAGCCCAAAAAATCAGAACTGTCATTGGCAAATTTTGAAAACACACGTTTTAACGCAGACACAATAAGTAAGTTTAAAGCAATGGAAGATAAAACATTTGATTATATGAAGGGCAGTGCTGTAATTGGTATAAAAGGACTGCAGAAAATTGCCTATGATGCAGTTATGAGAGTTTCTAAGAACATGGCACCTTTATTTAGCAGCGATAAAGAAGCTCTTGACTGGCTTGTTGAAAGAGATTAACTACTGAAATTAAAAGACCTACCTTTAAATCCCCCATCGAATCAATTGGTTTGATGGGGGATTTATTTTTATCGGATATTGAGATTAGGACAAAAGAAAAAGTCCTAACCCACAGCTCCTACGTCTGCAAATTAGAACCTTACAATGCACCTCCAGGGGCTCGAACCCTGGACACCCTGATTAAGAGTCAGGTGCTCTACCAACTGAGCTAGAGGTGCATATTTAAACGCAAATGTTATTATAATGTATGATTTAACATTTTGCAAGCATTTTTTCAAATTATTTTTATAATTCGCACAATTCCTTTTCTTAAGCTTTTAAAGTATCGTACTACGAGTTTATTTTGCTGCTTTTTCTTGTGATAGCCGCTTTTTTGAAGAAGGAATTCTTTTATTAAATATATCTTCTTTCTTTACATATCCCATATTTTAAGAACTCATCTTCTATAGCCGCACCCCTATATATTTCTGTACTTTGTTATTAATGTTAAATAGTTCAGCATACCTATACTGTTTTTTTCATTGTTTTTATCTACAGCTATTTGCCATGCTGTCGGTATCCTATCCGTATACTCATAAATCAGCAATGCACTTTCAAGAAATATAACCGAATTAGGAAATAGCCAAAGTTTTTTTATTTGTCTGCTAGAAAGCCCTAATTTGTTGAGTTCTGATGTCCTGAGAATTCCACCATTTTTCTTAAATTCCCTATATATAACGTCTGTGTTTTCCATTATTGCACCTCTATATCCGCTTTGCGGTTCGCAAAGCGGGTATTTTAGTGCAATTATGCCATAAATTATTATTCTTAGCAAAGCTTTTTTGCATAATTCTTTATCCTATATACTATTATTACTTATGCACATCCAGCTTTTCTTTTAGTGCATTCTTTGATACTGCTCCAACCACGGTATCTACCGCCGCTCCGTTCTTGAAGATAATCATTGTAGGAATTGACATTACACGGTAATGTCTTGCTGTATCAGGATTGTTATCCACATTAAGCTTACCGATTTTCACAACTCCATCATATTCTTTAGCCAGCTCATCTATGATAGGAGCCATCATCTTACATGGTCCGCACCAATCTGCATAAAAATCCACCAAAACAGGCATGTCCGCCTCTAAAGCTTCTTTTTTAAAATTAGCATCTGTAAATTGAAACGCCATATTTTTCCTCCGTTCTTTGTATTTGATATCTACTTTATTGTTGTATTGTAGTATCCCATCAAGTATGTTATATTATGTGACTTTATAATATGTTATGATTTTAAAAAAGTCAACTTCTATGGCTGTGTGGCTTCTTTTTGACTTTAGCCGATCCATTAAGTATGCTTTCTACTTCATCCCATGACCTTTTTATCCGCATAATCTTTTTATTTAATTTATAGTTGCCTGCTGTGGCTCTTGCCAGCTTACTCTTCCACTTCTGTTTCATGATAATTCCTTATTCTTTTTTATTATTTTATTATTATAATATGCAGAATATAACATTGTGCTTATATGCGGCTTATAAGCCTTCACATATTGCTGCCCTGCTGTCCTATCGGTATATCTTCATCATGTGAATAGGCTTTCCTTCGGATACAAAACGCTCTTCGTATTCTGTCATTATATTGCCTGTAACATATTCACTGTTATGAAGGTCAAAGGTTATCTCCCTAATTTTCCACCCTGCAGCCTCTGTCTCTTCTAAAGAATAATCGAACAATGTACGGTTATCTGTCTTGAATATTACCTCTCCGTCTTTAGCTAGGCATTGGTTATATTTACTTAGAAAGTGTCTTGATGTCAGACGTCTCTTAGCATGACGTTTTTTTGGCCAGGGATCGGAGAAGTTCAGATATATTCTTCCAATCTCATTCTCTGCGAATATATCCGTTAAATACTCTGCATCAAAGCGTATGAAATACAGGTTGTCAAGCTCTGTCTCTCTTCTCTTTTCGAGTGCCCGAAACAGTACGCTTGAGTATTTCTCTATGCCTATATAATTGATGTCCGGATTCTGTTTGGCCAACTCAATCAGAAACTTTCCTTTGCCTGTGCCTATCTCCAGATGTATAGGATTATCATTGCCATATAAAAAACTCCATCTTCCCATAAACCTCTCCGGTTCGGTAATTACATACTTGTCCTTAGCAACGGCTTCTCTTGAGCCGGTAATATTTCTTAGTCTCATTCTTATGCTCCATTCTATAATACCTTCTTTAAGTAATAACAAGTCTCTTAATGCCTTAAGATTCCTCTAAATTATAAATACAATTCTGTGATACGTCAATTATCGCTTTATTTACTCAATTATATAAGTTGTACTTTTATGTAAATGTGTTTATAATATTCTTGTATGATTAATTCTTGGTATATATCCGGAACCCTCCGGTTTCATACTTATATAAGACAATACCCGCTTATCTTTTATTCATAAATCGTGCTTATGGAGGTTTTTATGAAAAAGCTAATCCTTTCTGTTATATGTACAGCTTGTTTAATCTTGTCCGCTGCGGTGACCCCTATCACGGCAGGCAGCTTTGATGATACGTCTTCCTGGCCTCAGGGACCGTCTGTATATGCAGAGGCGGCCATAGTTATGGAGGCATCAACGGGATTGATTTTATATGAAAAGAACATACATGAACCCCATTATCCTGCAAGTATAACCAAAATCTTATCCGCTCTGTTGGTCATTGAGAATTGCTCCCCCGGAGAAGTGGTCACATTCTCAAGAGATGCAATATTTAATATTGAGCGGGACAGTACTCATATTGGAATAGATGTTGGAGAACAGCTTACGGTTCAGCAGTGTCTGTACGGCATTCTTTTGGAATCTGCGAATGAGGTCACATATGCTGCTGCTGAGCATGTTGCAGGAAGCATACCTGAATTTTCAGATATGATGAATGAGAAGGCAAGAAGTCTTGGTGCTCTCAATTCTAATTTTGTTAATCCTCATGGTCTTCCTGATGATAACCACTATACGTCCGCCTATGATATGGCTCTGATTACAAGAGAGGCTATGAAGAATGAAACATTTAGAAAGATTACCGGTACAAGGACATACCAGATTCCTCCGACTAATAAACAGCCGGAGACCAGATATCTTAGAAATCATCATAAATTAGTATTGAAGGATGGTTATCAATACGAAGGAACCATAGGCGGCAAAACAGGATATACCAGCAAGGCAAAATATACACTGGTTACCGTTGCAAAACGTGGAGACTTGGAGCTGATATGTGTTGTAATGAGGGTTGATACCGGTGCTCATCAGTATGAAGATACGATGAAGCTGTTGGATTTTGGATTTGATAATTTTTCAATTTATCCTATTAAAGAACTGGAAAGCCCTAATGTTTCTAAGGAATCTCCGTTCTTTACCCGCTATAATTCTTTGTTGGATTTTTCGAATACTTCTATAGTAACCGATGAGAATGGCTATATTGTCCTTCCTAACACGGCTTCTTTTAAGGATGCGAAAAAAGATGTCATCTTCTATCCCAAGACAGAGATAAAAGATGATCATAATGTAATCGGTACTATTATATATACTTACAATGGTATGTATGTAGGTGGTGCAGATATTATATACAATAACATAAAGTCTCCTGCTCTTATTCATGCCGAGCTGGATATAGTACCCCCTTCCGAACCAACTGTAGAAGATACAGAACCGGAAAGCTCCGGGGGATACTTTCGCCCCATTATTATAGGCTTGATTGTCGGAATGTTTGTATTAATAATAGGACTCTACTTTGTCTTGGTGGAACGCCCAAGACTAAAACGCAGAAGTGCCTACTTAAAAAAACGTGAACTCCGTAAGCAGTATTTTTCAGAAGACAATTTCCTGGACTTATAATATGATATAGAGGATTTTTATCTATCGTTCCGTAATACCCCTTACTTCCCATAGTTTTCAAATAAATGTGCTATCTCATCAACCGTTAGATTCGCATTAGGATCATCATACAGGGGAGTGATTTCCGATTCGGCTTTATCAGTTGTGCTGTTGTTATCGCTTCCCCTTTGTTCTTCTATTATTGCCCTTATTATCTCCTTTGCGTGCTTCTTGCTGTAATTTAGAATTATATTTAGAGCCTTTGCTTGTCCGTTCATAATTTTATTC
The DNA here is from genome assembly GCA_012837605.1 of Clostridiales bacterium. Classification (GTDB taxonomy): domain Bacteria; phylum Bacillota; class Clostridia; order Lachnospirales; family Lachnospiraceae; genus Mobilitalea. The sequence goes on from DUQV01000019.1 coordinate 5,263, forward strand.
TGTGTCCGAATAACCTGTGTTAGCTTCTCGGACAGCTCCTTAATTTCTTCCTGCAGCTTGATATCGCTCTTTTTTAAAGCTGCATAGGTGGCTTTCTGGATATTTAACAGTTCTGAGCATCTTTCATCCAGCTTCTCTGAATATTGCGATGCTTCCTTTTCCCGTAAGAGTTCTTTTTTGCTTATCTCGCTTGATATATACTCCCAAACGGAATCAAAGAATAAAAATCCGGTTAAAATAACAACAATTCCTATACCTATGATGCTGAATATGTGTGGCTGTGCTGCATTAAGAAGATATGCTTCTCCCAATATTGCTACCAGAAAGCTTGTACCAAATAATATAATACATACTTTTCTTTTCATGCCATACTCCCCATCCATTAGAAATTATTAACATCTTTATATATATCGACAGAAACGGTTCTTTTGTTTAATTCAAAAAAGGTTAAGTGCAACATCGATATAGTTGTACACTTAACCTGCAATAATTTACCGTACCTGGCGGGATTCGAACCCACGACCTTCCGCTTAGGAGGCGGACGCTCTATCCTGCTGAGCTACAGGCACTTAACGCAACATGTTAATTCTACTATTTACTTGTTGCTAAGTCAAGAACCTGTAGTATTTATTTTTTTAGAAAATGAGCTTCCCTTGCATCCATATGTTTCCTTTGAATCTTCTGCCGGGCAGCGGCTCTCCAAGAAAGTCTTCCTTGTTAATACATATACGGAAGGTTATGTCATTGCATATTACAAACAAATCATAGATTTCTTCATTTGTCAGAGTATTTGTAATTATTTTACTGTCCAATATTGTGGCCAGAATACTGTAGTTATCGGACTCAGAACCATAAGGAATGAAGCTGGTATCTACTATAGAATAGATGTCCTCTTTCTTTGCCCTTTTTGATACCATTGCATATGTGTCTATATCCTCGATCGTCAGACTGTCTATGGCATCCTGGTTTCCTTTCTTAGCCTCGGCTATCAGGTTGTTTCTGTTCGCCTTTTCTACACTGAGGTTTTTAACCTGTATTTCGTCTTTTTCAATAGGAAGCAGTACCCTTCCTTCTAAAGACAGTGCCGACAGAGTTACAGGAATGTTTAGATCCATCTTCTTGTCTTGATTCTTCTTCTCCAGATAATCCGCTACGTTTTGTATATAAAAAATCAATGATACTCCCAAACGATAATCATCGCACATTCCGGTATAAGCTTCCGTATCCACCCGCTTATTGACAGCAACCTCTTCCTTGGTACTGATTCCTGACCCTATTAAATAAGGAAAATAATTGTCCAGATGAAACACATCATTATGGTCGTATTCTCCACGAATGGTTATACCAAAATTGTGACCAAGTTCTAGGGACATTTCTGTTAAGCTGCTTTGATGATTAATTTGAACGGTTTTTATATTTGAAGCCTTCTCTTTTACGAGATTAATTAACTTATTTAATTCAATTCTGTTCTTTATATTGCTAAATCCTATTGCTCTCAAATAACTATGCATATATTCACCTGCTTTTCTATTCGCTTGCTTATTTATAGTAAAACTTATGCGTTTTTATTCATGTGATATTACTTATAACATATTTCATTATAATCTGCAAGCCGGATTCTATGGTAATTAGTCTATTATAGTGTCTGTAATAAAAAGTGTCAATTCCTTTGTCAAATCCTTCTCTATCCATTCTAACGGCTTATTTCCATTGGCATCTTGAATTATCCTGATTACAGGTCTTGTAGGACATTTTGGATTTTGTCTCAGCACTATCCCTATCTCGTCTTGATTAGTGATTACCAACGCACCGATAGGATATGCAGCGACCGACGCAACAAAGACCTTTACTACATTTAGATCGAATTTGCTCCCTGCCTGACTTACAATGAAGTCAATCGCATCATGTACCTTCATTTTAGGCACAAGATTACCGTATACCCTGCTGTCAAATTCATCGCAGACCGCAGCAATTTTGCTTCCTATTTTTATTTTCTCTTTTGTTAAATGAAAAGGATATCCCGATCCGTCCAATCGCTCGTGATGACTTATGATAATATCCTTAGATGCGGATGACAGCCATTCCATATTCTCAACAGCAGAATAGCCATATATAACATGTTTTTTTATTTCTCTTTGCTCTTTATCTGAACACTCATCCAAGATTAGGCCACTATAATCCATGGCAATATATGTAAAACCAATGTCGTGAAGCAAACATCCGACAGCTATTTCCCTAACCTTCCAAATCGGAATCCTCAACTTTAACGCAAGAATAACTGACAAAGCACAAACATTCAGAGAATGTGAGTATGTACCGTCGCTTTTGTTTCTGATACTCGACAGATTATATATAACCTCCGGCTCCTGCATAATATCATATATTATCTCATCAGCAACAGTAATGATCTCTTCCAGTTCCTTGTCAGTATGATATGTATATTTTGTAAGGATTTCACGTATCGCTTCCTGACACTGTTCTTTAATCTGAATCTCAAGACTCTCGGTAAGACTTACGCCTTTTGCGATCTCGTCTTCCACATATATAAACTCAATATTTAATTCTTTCAAACGATTAATATATTCCTTCTTCATAATCGTTCCGGCAGTCATTAATATTGAATCACTATCATTTGTTATATCTTTTGCCAGAATTTCATTACCTTTTACAGAATCAATGGAAATAATTCTCATGCCTTATCCTTTCACCTGTATAAATGCCCCGGGAACATAATCATAATAGTCAAAATACTATTCCATAAAGTTATCCGAATTTATCGCCCGGTTTAGTGCCTGCTTCTCTTCCTTTGACAGCTCCAAGAAAGATTCGCCTTTAATTATCTCTTTAAGATAAGTATAGCATCCTTCTCTGCTGCTGTGTACAGAGTTCAATATGAATCCGTCGTTGTTCTTATCAAGAAGTGCCAAAACAAAACTCAGCTTGCCGCCGACTTCTGAAAATGCATCATATTTCACTATTCCTACCTTTTGCACGGTTGTTAAAATATTCTCGTTAATCAAATCAAGCTTGTCATGTAATAATTTGCTGTCCTGCCTTAAACTGTCAATTTCTGTAAATCTTTCAATGAGTACTGCTTCTAATTCTCTGCCGCTTGCACCCTTCATAAATTTTCTGTACTTATTGTTTATTTTTCGCTGTTTAAGCATAATCAATATTATCATTATCAATAAAATAATAATTAATACAGCCAGTCCCAATATAATGTATACCATATTCTGTGCTATCAGTTCTATCAGGTTCATCATAATCCTCCGTTGCACCATTTATTATTGTTAATTTTTATAAAAGCGAATTAAAAAGATCCATTATCCGCTCTAAATCATCATCCGAATAATATTCAATCTCTATCTTTCCTCTGCCCTTCTGCTTTCTGTTAATAGAAACCTTTGTTCCCATGATGTTTTTTAATCTTTCTTCCAAGTCACGGTATATAAAGCTATTCTCCTCCGTTACAGCTGTTTCCTTAACCCGCTTGGTTTTGAGCATTTGCTTTACCAGCTTCTCCGTATCTCTTACACTTAATCCTTTATCAGAGACCTTACAGGCAGCATCATATTGAACGTCTGCATCTTCTATAGATAGAAGTGCTCTGGCATGGCCGCTTGAGAGCTTATTGTCTATCAGCATTTGCTGTACTCTTTCGTCCAGCTTTAATAATCTCAATGCGTTTGTAACCGCCACTCTGCTCTTTGATACTCTCTCTGCCAATTCTTCCTGTTTTAAATTATGCTCCTGAATCAACTTCTGATATGCTAATGCTTCCTCTATAGGATTCAGATCCTCACGCTGTATGTTTTCTATTAAAGCAATTTCAAGGACTTCCTGCCGGTTATATTCCTTTATAATAACCGGAACCTCTTTTAATCCGGCCAGTCTGGCTGCCCGCCATCTTCTTTCTCCGGCTATTATTTCATAACGATTATCTGTTTTTCGTACTATTATTGGCTGTATTACTCCATACTGCTTGATAGAATCTGCAAGCTCCTGAAGAGATTCGTCATCAAACATTTGTCTGGGTTGAGTTTTATTTGGCTCTATGTCTCGAATCGGCAGTAATGTTTCACGTGAAACATTCTCCTCCTTTGCGTCTGTTTCAGATATGCGTTCCGGAATCATAATATCTAATCCCTTGCCTAACCCTCTTTTTAATGCAGACATATTATCCTCCCTTATAAGTCTATGATATATGTTTGTATTACTTTCTTCTTCTGTATTTAATTTCACCTATTTGGTTCTTCTCATACATCTCAGCCTCATCATTCTCTATAACCTCATTTGCCAGCTGTCTGTAACCTTCTGCCCCGGCTGATTTGGAATCATATAGGTTTATGGGAAGTCCATGGCTTGGAGCCTCTGCCAAGCGGACATTTCTTGGTATAATTGTCTTGTATATGTTTTGTTTTAAGTTTTCTTTTACATTTTCAACAACCTGTAATGAAAGATTTGTCCGTGCATCAAACATTGTAAATACTACACCTTCCATCTCCAAGGTTGGATTTAGCCTTTTCTTAACAAGATTTATTGTATGAATAAGCTGAGTTAATCCCTCTAAAGCATAGAATTCGCATTGAATAGGAACCAAAACCGTATCAGCAGTTGTCATTGCATTGACAGTAAGCGTATTTAATGAGGGCGGACAATCTATAATTATATAATCATAATAATCTCTTATAGGCTCAACGTGACTCTTTAATATGTACTCTCTGTCAGGAATTCCAATTAGCTCAATCTCAGCACCTGCCAAATTAACATTTGACGGTAGCAAATCGAGATTGTCTATTTCAGTATGTATAAGACAGTCATGTAAAGAGCATTCTCCAATCATCATCTGATATATCGTCTTGTCCAATTTGTTCTTGTTTATTCCCAGCCCGCTCGTGGTATTGCCCTGTGGGTCAATATCAATGGTAAGAACCTTCCTTTTTCTTTCGGCTAGGCAAGCTGACAAATTAATAGCAGTAGTTGTCTTCCCTACTCCGCCTTTTTGATTGGCTATTGCAATTACTCTTGCCATGCTGATACTGTCCTCCTATTATTGATTATTTCATGTTGTTATGTTTATTATATCATTATTAATCCCATATATCTACATACATATATGATAATTTTGGACTACCAGAAGCAAAAAAAGAAATGTTTCACGTGAAACATTTCATTATATGCATAGTAATTGCTTTCATTAGATGTTTGAATCAGAACACATCAACCAAGTTATGCTTTATGGCATAAACTGCTGCCTGAGTTCTATCTGAAACATTAATCTTCTTAAATATATTGGAAACATGGTTCTTTACTGTTTTTTCGCTAATATTAAGGGTATATGCAATCTCTTTGTTGAACAGCCCTTCTGCAAGAAGCTTAAGCACCTCAATTTCTCTTTTCGTCAGTGAATCCCTATGTCTTTTTGTTTTTAGGGATCTGTCCTCTAAGCGCCTTCTTAACAGTGGTGTCAATTCCGGTTGAATAAAAGTATCGCCACTGTTGATGGATAATATAGCTTTCTTCAAGACCGTTGAATCCGAGTCCTTTAATACATAGCCCTCTACGCCTATTTCCACGGCTCTCATAAGATATTCAACCTCGTTATGAATTGTCAGAATTAATATTTTAACATCTGTCTTTTTTTCCCGTAAATGCTGAAGTACCTGTAAACCGTTCATATTTGGCATATTGATATCCAGTAAAAGGACGTCAGTTTTATTCTCATCTAATACGTCTATACATTCTCTTCCGCTTCCGGCTTCTGCATTTACCTTAATATCTCCGTCAAGCTCTAAAATTTGCTTAATGCCCTCTCTTACTATTGAATGGTCATCCACTATCATTACGTTAATTGGTCTCTTCATTTTTATCACCTTCATTCTCCACTCTTCGTAATAGGTATAGAAATGGTTACAATTGTCCCTTTATTTAAGGTTGATTTTATGTTCATTGTCCCGGACAACAGATATACCCGTTCCTTCATTATAGATAATCCATAGCCGGAATAATCAGATGTCGCATGTTCCTTTTTGCCATCTGCCTCAAAGCCCTTTCCATCATCGGCAATTGAAGCTTTAATATATTTCTCCTCATATTCTATATCTATATCTATAGTTTTGGCATTCGCATGCTTTATTGCATTGTTACATGCTTCCTGTATCATTCTAAATAACGATAACTTTATAACTGGCAATATGTCGTGTTCCTCTTTATTATAGGTTAGATTAATTTTAATATCATGATTCATCATTAACTGACTAATATATCTGTCTATAGTTGTTATAAGACCCAAATCGTCCAATGACATAGGTTTAAGATTATATATGATTTCCCTAATCTCATTAATAACCGATTTGATGGTATTTGACATGGTATTAAGTTCCAGCTTGGCACGGACGGGATCCATATCTATCAGTCTTAAACATAGTTCACATTTGTGTATCAGGCTTGTCAGATTCTGTACAGTCGAATCATGAAGGTCTCTGGCTATTCTTTGCCTGTCCTGTTCCTGTATCTCTAATATATTAATGCCAATATTTAGATGGGGGTTTTCCTGATTTATAATAGCCCTTTTTATTCCCATTAAATGGCAGACGTGGTCATTTACTTTCTTTTCTTCTTTTTCTATTTCTATAATCTTCTGCTTAATATTATTTAATTCCGTATAATAATCCTCTGTCATATAATCCTTGCTGTTAGGTGAGAAAAGATTCGAGCTTTGCTTTTCTATTTGACTGATTGTTTGAATAACAGCTTCCTTCTCGTAAATTTCATTCATGTAATCTTTTTTCTTTTGCATAATTTGTTCTAGTCTGTCCTCATTGTCTTTTATTAGTTTAATAATAAACTGCTTTAAATCTTCTGAAATATTTTCAGCTTTATTACTGTTATACATTTTTGCCTTCCCTTCATTATTAGAAAACCATATTTATCCTACATGAAGAGTAAATTATACCAAGCGTTCCAGATATAGTACTTATATTAATATAATATAACAGTTCTTTAGGTTTTAAAAGTCTTATTTTATAATATTTCATATCTTTGTGTTGTTTTTGGCAAAATGTACAATTTACAAAGGTTCTTTTGATGGCTTCCCTGCTGACCTGGGATATTTATTAGGAGTATGGCCTGTCTTCTCAATAAGAATTAGGGATCTTTTTATATCTGTATGTGGAATGTCGAATTCTTCATATCGTGTAACTGTCCCTCCCAGAAGCTTTATCGCATGCTCTGCTTCCTTTAGCTCTTCGGATATATTGCCGGATTTATAGGATATGAATCTTCCTCCGACTTTTATAAATGGTATGCAGTATTCAGAAAGGGTGGAAAGCCTTGCCACTGCCCTTGAAGTACAGATGTCAAAGGCTTCCCTATATTCGGGTTTCTTTCCGAATTCTTCTGCTCTTGCGTGAACGGCATTGATTTTGCTAAGCTCAAGCTTTTCAATTACTTCATCCAGAAATCTTATTCTTTTATTCAATGAATCCATGAGCACCATCTTCGTATCCGGAAATGCAATCTTAATAGGAATTCCCGGCAGACCTGCACCGGAGCCAAGATCAAGGATTGTCTCATCTGTCGGATGAAACAACTTAACTATAGTCAGACTGTCTATGAAATGCTTATATATTACCTCGGAAAACTCTGTAATGGCAGTCAGATTCATGACTTTGTTCTTCTCAATCATTAATTCATAATAGTATATGAATTGTCCAATCTGAGCATCATTAAGCTTTATGTTAAGCTCTTCCAAGGCTTTTGTGAATTTTTGGGTTTCTTGACTCCTGTCGTGCTTCATATTTATTATACCTTTCGGAATCTCCTTTACTGCTGCCTGCTTTCTTTTTTCAGCATTTGATTTTGTTTTCACTGTTTATAAGCGAACCTTCATTGATGCCGGTTCTTTTCTGCTTTATTGTGTTCTGCTGGAATTTATTTTGTGGCGATACATTATTTGTGGTGCATTTTACAGCAACACATTTTACTGCGATACATTTTCCCGTATCGCTTTTTCCTGCGATGTTTTGTTAAGGTGTGTTTTGCTTTAGAGCATCTTTCTGCGACGCATTATAATTCATCAGATATACCATAAGCACGGATATGTCGGCAGGCGATACCCCCGATATTCTGGATGCCTGTCCGATAGATGCCGGTCTGAACTTTTGAAGCTTCTGTCTTGCTTCAAGTCTTAATCCCGATATGGAGCTGTAATCAAGCTCCTCCGGTATCTTTTTGTTTTCCATCTTCTTATGCTGTTCTACCTGCCTTAGCTGTCTTGCTATATAGCCTTCATACTTTATATTAATATTAACCTGTTCAATTACATCTTCCGGCAGGCTCACTCTGTTTGGATCTATGCTCTCAAGCATCTCATAATTAAGCTCCGGCCTTTTTATTAACTCTGCCAATGTGGTTGCCGTTGTCAGCGGAGCACTGTTGAGACTCTTTAATAATTCCTGAACCTTGCTGCCGGCACCGATTACTGTGTTTTTAAGCCTCTTTATCTCTTCGTAGATGCGTTTTTCTTTATTAAGAACCGCTTGATATCTTTCCTCATCAATTAATCCAACCTGATAGCCTATTTTCGTTAATCTCAGATCTGCGTTGTCCTGTCTTAAAAGCAGTCTGTATTCTGCCCTGGATGTCATCATGCGATACGGTTCTTTGGTTTCTTTCGTAATCAGGTCATCTATCAGTACCCCGATATAAGCCTGAGAACGGCCAAGGACAACCGGTTCCCTGTTAAGCAGCTTCATGGCTGCATTTATTCCTGCTATAAGTCCCTGAGCTGCAGCCTCCTCATATCCGGAGCTTCCGTTTATTTGACCTGCAAAGAACAGTCCTTCGATGCTTTTGAGTTCAAGTGTAGGCTTTAGTTGTGCCGGATTGATGCAGTCATACTCGATTGCATATGCATTTCTGACAATGTGTGCATTTTCAAGCCCCGGTACGGATCGATACATCTGCACCTGAACATCCTCAGGAAGAGAGCTGGACATTCCTGATATATACATCTCGTTCGTATAATTTCCCTCTGGCTCTATGAATACCTGATGTCTGTCCTTATCTGCAAACTTCACTACCTTATCCTCAATAGATGGGCAGTATCTTGTGCCGGTTCCCGTAATGGTTCCGCTAAAAAGAGGAGATCTGTCTATATTTTCCCTGATAATCTCATGGGTTTTGGGTGTGGTATACGTTAGCCAACAGGAAACCTGTTCCTTCCTGATATCCTCCGGTTTATTGGTAAAGGAGAAGGGTACTATCTTCTCATCGCCCTTTTGTTCTTCCATCTTGCTAAAATCAATGGTTCTTTTGTCTATTCTAGCCGGTGTTCCGGTCTTGAATCTGAATAATTCTATCCCCAGTCTCCTTAAGGATTCTGACAGATAAACCGCCGATGAAAGTCCGTTAGGTCCCGTCATGTGTACCGTTTCACCATAGATACATCTTGCATTCAGATAGGTTCCTGAGCATATAATAATTGCCTTGCAGGGATATATTGATCCGGCGTATGTCTTAACACCGGTAACCTTGTTATCCCCGACTAATATCTCGGCAATCTCTGCCTGCCTTAAGGTTAAATTAGAAGTATTCTCAAGAACCTTTCTCATGCTGTCCGAATACTCCTTCTTATCCGCCTGTGCCCTCAGTGAATGCACGGCAGGACCCTTAGACAGGTTAAGCATTCTTGACTGAATATAGGTCTTGTCTATATTCTTGCCCATTTCACCGCCTAAAGCATCTATTTCTCTGACTAAGTGTCCCTTTGAGGTTCCACCGATGTTGGGATTGCAGGGCATTAAAGCTACGCTTTCCATAGAAACCGTGAAAATAATTGTCTTTAAGTTCAGCCTTGCAGATGCAAGAGCCGCCTCACATCCTGCGTGTCCCGCTCCTATAACAGCTACGTCATATTCTTCATATACGTATGACATACTAATCCTTGCCCTTTCTATCGTAAACAAATCATAAATAATTCCTTTTATGAGTATTATTTGCCCATGCAAAACTCAGCAAATATCATGTCAATTAAGTCCTCTCCAACATTCTCTCCTATGATTCTTCCAAGCTCTTCATATGCATTCATAAGATCTATTGGATATAAATCCTCCGGCATACCGCTGTCTATACTGTCTCTTACCATGTTAAGAGCCTCTAATGCATTGGTAAAAGCTTCAATATGCCTTTCATTTGTAATATATATCTCTTCGTTATGTGTTATATCTCCCTGAAAGAACATCTCCATTATTAACTGCTCCAATTCTTCTATTCCTTTATTCTCTATAAAGGATGTGTTAATAATGGGATGACTCGATTTTTTCTTAATTTCTTCCGCTGTAACCTTAGGCTCCAGATCACTTTTATTTAGTAATAATATTGCTTTTTTGTCTGTTATAAGAGAAAGAATGCTTTCATCATTATCATCAAGAGGAGTAGAAGAGTCCAGAACATATATTATAAGGTCTGCCTCCTTCGCTATCCGCATTGCTTTCTCTACTCCTATTTTTTCAACCGTATCTTCTGTCTCTCTTATTCCTGCTGTATCTATTATATTTAAAGTTATATTATTCTCTAATATTATAGTTTCCTCTAGGGTATCTCTGGTTGTTCCCGCTATATCCGTTACAATTGCACGGTCCTCACGAACAAGTATATTCATTAGGCTGGATTTTCCTACATTCGGCTTTCCCAGTATTACCGTCTTTATTCCTTCCTTAATCAGCTTTCCGCTCTTTGATCCTTTAATAAGCCCTTTAATAATCCTACAATAATTATCCTGATGTTTATATAGCTCTTCAGAAAACCCCTCTAAGCTGATATGCTCAGGGTCGTCAAGTGCAGCCTCGATATAGGCAACATCTCTTAAGATATCTTCTCTTATGTTCCTAATAATCTCGTATTCTCTTCCTCTTAACTGTTTCAGTGAATTTTTAAGAGCTATATCGTTCTTGGCATTTATTATATCACATACTGCCTCTGCTTGAGACAAGTCAATTCTTCCATTTAGAAACGCTCTCTTCGTAAATTCACCGGGCTCGGCCAGTCTTGCTCCCTGTCTTAGAACCAGCTCAAGTATTTTTCTTGTGACTGTAATTCCTCCATGACAGTTAATCTCTGCCACATCTTCTCTTGTATAAGTAGAAGGAGCCCTCATAATTGTAACCATAACCTCATCGATAATTTCCTCGCCGTCTACTATAAAACCATAATGAATGGTATGGCTTTTCTCACCGGATAATCTTTTTGAACTGCTCTTTGCCCGATATATTTTATCTATAATACTTAATGCCTCATCGCCGCTTATTCTTACGATACTTATTCCTCCGCTGCCTAAAGCCGTTGCAATCGCAGCAATTGTATCCGTCTTCATGAGATTCCTCCTTCCTTAATGGTGACAGGCACCATTACAAACATATTACAATAATGTTACGTAATTATTACAAACAGTTAACGCTTTTGTAATGGTGCCTGTCACCATTAACGGGACTGTTTCATAACTTGGAAGCAGTCCCGTGTATAAGGTGTTTTCTATGTGGTTTGAAGTTTATTAGTTGTTCTTAGCCTTGCTTTCTTTATATTTTTCGTAGTCCTTTTTGTAGTCTCTACTATAATTCTTTGAATAGTCTTTGTTATATCTGTTTGACCTGTAGTCCCGATTAGGTTTTTTATAATTTATTACAACTTTTCTGAAGGGTTCTTCTCCTTCTGAATATGTCTCAACATAAGCATCATTTTGCAGTGCTGAATGAATTATTCTTCTCTCATAAGGATTCATTGGCTCTAAGGTAACAGAACCTCTGTTTCGCTTTACCTTATAAGCTAAGTTTTTAGCCAGATTTTCCAGTGTTTCCTTACGTCTTGCTCTGTAGTTTTCTGTGTCTAATTTTACCTTCACATACTCTTCTTTATTCTTGTTAATAACAAGACTAACGAGATATTGAAGAGAGTCCAGTGTTTGTCCTCTTTTTCCGATTAAAACGCCCATATCGTCACCGGTTATATTTATTTCCAGCATTTCATTCTCTTCATTATAGAATGTCTCTATCTCTGTCTTAATGTTCATAGCCGCAAATACCTTTTCAAGAAAGTTTCTTGCTTTGGTTTCTGCACTTTGCTTAAATCTAACCTTAATTACTGCCGGCTTACTGAAAATGCCCAGAAAGCCTGAGCTTTCCTTCTCTACAACTTCATATTCCAGATTATCTATAGTAGTGCCCATTTCCAGCATTGCGTTAGTTAATGCTTCATCTACTGTCTTTGCGGAAAATTCTTTCCAATCCATTATTTCTCCCCCTTTTCAATATTCCTGTTCTTCAGAAGATTAGCTATCTCAGATATGCTTTTCGGATTGTAAGAAGCACTTTCGCTGTCTGAATTACTGTCTGTATCGTTATCTTTGCCGCTTGTGCCGATATCTGAAATGCTTTCTAATGATTTTGTCTGCTTCTTTGCCAATTCATGTATAGAAGCTCCGCCTACTGATTCTTTCTTTTTATTCATTTTGCTCTTAGCCTTCTCCTGACTCTTTTCAATTAATTCGTCAATATCCATACGATCCAAATGCTTATTTACAAAGAACTGCTGTATAATTGAGAATAAACTGTTTGCTATCCAATAAAGTCCAACACCTATAGGAAGCCTCAAGCAGAAAAATCCGGACATTATAGGCATAACAACGTTCATAGATGCCATAGGATTTGGAGTATCGTCCTTTTTATCTGTCTTTATAGTTAACTGTTTACTCTGTATAAACTGTAGTCCCATTGATAATAAAGGAATTAGAACAGATATTGAATTCCATTTTGGAGTATTTGTAATACTAAGTCCAAAGAAATTATTAACCTTAATAATACTTTCAATAGCAGTATTTACCTGATTCCCCAGACCCTTATCCAAAAGCAGTCCCCATTTATTGTTATTAAATACCGCCAAGGTACTTATAACCTGATCAACTGTCTCCAGCGTAAGCTTCTCAAAATTAGCAACTATGTCCGATAATACCCCTGTGCCTGCCGTCATTATTTCATTTGCTACTACTGTATATGGCTCTCTGACAAGGCTGACATAATCAGGAATATTATTAATTACTCTATATAGTGCGAACATTATGGGCAAAGTTATTAACAAAGGCAAGCATCCGGATGTTGGACTGGCTCCATACTTCTGGTAAACCGCATGTGTTTCCACCTGCTGCTTTCTCAGCGAGGCTTCATCTTTTTTCCCTTTATATTTCTCTTGAATTTTCTGTACTTCCGGTGTAATCCTTGACTGCAGTCTGGAAAATTTCTGCTGCTTGATTGTTAAAGGAAACATTAATGTCTTTACGATAAACGTAAATACAAAAATTGATAGTGCAATGTTTTGCACTCCAAACCAATGAAAGAATTCATAAATCAAATTCATTATTAAACCTAGTAAATATGCTATAGGACTTAATATATTACTTAATAAAAATATAGGCTCCAATTTTAATCCTCCTTAGGGCTGCTTTTTCGCCCCTGTGTTATTAAGGCACCGGGTCATATCCTCCATTATGAAAAGGATGGCATCTTAAAATACGTCTAGTTGATAAGTAGCAACCTTTAAGTACTCCATGCTTCAAAATAGCTTCCTTGGCATATGAGGAGCAGGTCGGATAATATATACAGCTAGACCTTCTTTTAAGAGGCGATATTAATTTTTGATAGAGATTTATTATAAATATCAGAACTTTACTTAACACTTTCTATACCTTCTCAAAATCCTAACGGTTAGGAGTTGTATGCTTTACCAAAATACCGTGAAGTTTCATAAGGTGTAATAAAGATCCCTCAATTTCACTATAACTCTTACCCTTGGCACCTATTCTTGCGACAACTACTATGTCCAATCCTTCTAATATTCTTTCTTCATTCAAACGATAGCTTTCTCTTATTAAACGGGTTATTCTGTGCCGTATAACGCTATTTCCTACTTTTTTACTTACAGATATTCCGAGTCTGTTTTCTTGTGTTTTGTTTCTTTTAATATACATTACAAGATTATGATTTGCATATGATTTACCGGTACTATAGATTTCCTTAAATAATTCGTTTTTTTTGATGTTTTCTGTTTTTTTCATTTTCTCATAATCATCATTCTAAAGACTCATTATTAACTGGTTACTTCTTCCTCCTGTTTATAGAAGAAAAGGTCACATATATGCGACCCACAATAAACACTAAACTGAAAGTTTCTTTCTTCCCTTTGCTCTTCTTGCAGCAAGCACCTTTCTTCCTCCTGCCGTTCTCATTCTGGCTCTAAATCCATGTACTCTGTTACGGGATTTCTTCTTCGGCTGAAATGTCATTTTCATTGCATCGCACCTCCTTTTTACTGTACCGGCGCTTCGTATTTAACGAGCAAAAAATGCTTCTTCAATTTTGGAATATCACGTCTATTATATTCTCATTCTACTCTTACGTCAAGAGGTTATTTTCCCCTGAATTTTCCGGTTTGTTGTCCACAAACTCGATTTTTGGTGAAGTTCATTCTTTTAATTCCATTCAGATGAAAACACGCATTTTGCTCCAAAGCTCTCTAAGGCCATCCTAAAAGCTCCTATTCCCGCGAATAAATCTATAAATTTTATGTTTTTAAGTGCCTTATGTTTTATTTCAATCATAATATTCGCCCCCAATAAAGAACTCTTTCACAAAAAATTTTTTTCTCTTCTTTATTTTTTTGTTACATTTATATGTATTATAAAACATATGTTCTGTTAAATCAATACCTCGGTTTAAATAATTATATTACAACTCAATTATATAAACAAATCCCCTTTTTTTATCAACATCTTAACATTTTGCAGTCATTTCTTCCTTATATATAAGCCATATATTTAATCTGTAGATAACTTGTTTTTATCTGTGGATAAGTTTACAACAAAACTCCTAAGAGCTATATTAACCATTGAAAATTTTATTAAATTGTTATAATATATATGTATGTGAGTTACTATGGAGGCTATTAATGAAAAATATAATTGAAACAAAATGGGATGAAATTTTACAGTACATGATAACTGAATACAGCATTACTGATGTGTCATATAACACCTGGTTAAAGCCGCTGAAGGTATATGATGTAACGGATAATGTAATAACCATACTTATAAACGATGAACGAATCGGGCCTCCCAGTTTAAATGTAATACGTAACAAGTACGAGATTCTTCTTAAGGTATCTATTGAAGAGATCATGAATACCCCTTATGATATTAATTTCGTGCTTGCCAGCCAATTAGATTCTATGGATAACAAGAAGGTATCCTTTTCTAAGAAAAATTACCACATGCCTTCCTTTCTGAATTCCAGATATACTTTTGATACCTTTGTTGTTGGAGGGAACAATGAATTTGCCAGAGCTGCAGCTCTCGCTGTTGCAGAAAACCCCGGCGAAATTTATAATCCCCTTTTTATATATGGAGGCGTTGGACTCGGTAAGACCCATTTAATGCATTCTATTGCTCATTTTGTCTTATCCCAGAATCCGGAAACTAAGGTTTTATATGTTACAAGTGAGAAATTTACTAATGAACTGATTGATGCTATTCAGAAGAAAACTACTAATCAGTTTAGAGAAAAATATCGAAGCATCGATATATTATTAATCGATGATATTCAGTTTATTATTGGAAAGGAAAGCACACAGGAGGAATTCTTCCATACCTTTAATACATTACATGAATCTAAAAGACAGATTATCATATCCAGCGATCGTCCTCCCAAAGAAATGCTTACTTTAGAGGACAGGCTCCGTTCTCGTTTTGAACATGGCCTTATGGCGGATATTCAGACGCCCGATTATGAAACTAGGATGGCTATTCTTAAAAAGAAAGAAGAGCTTGACGGATTAAGCATAGACGAAGAGGTCTTAAGCTATATAGCCACAAATATCAAATCAAACATCAGAGAGCTTGAAGGTGCACTTACGAAGATTGTTGCTTACTCCCGTTTGAAAAAGAAGAAGCTCAATCTTGCTCTTGCAGAGACCGCTTTAAAGGATATTATTTCTCCGAACGAAAAAAAGATTATTACAACAGAGTATATTGTTGATGTTGTGGCAGAGCATTTTAATATTCTGCCGGCTGATATTTATTCCAAGAATAAAAGCAGGAATATTTCATATCCCCGACAGATTGTAATGTACCTTAGCAGAAAGCTTACAGAATCATCTGTTACCGATATAGGAAGAATCTTGGGCAACAGAGATCATTCAACAGTTTTACATGGATATGAGAAGATATCAAAGGATATTGAAAAGGACGCATCTTTACATAACACAATTGATGTGCTTATTAAAAAAATTAATCCTGATTGATGATAAATATAGTGATAGGGTGTTGATAAATAGTTGATAGGGTGTTTATTTTTTATAATTATCTTTTTTTGATTTTTTTGTGAGTTAAACTTTATTCTTTTTTCCACAATCAATTATATTATTATTTACATCTTATCAAACAGCAAATCTGTTGATTTGTCGGACTTTAAACACGGTTTCAACATTTGCACATCCCTTATTACTACTACTTCTAAATAATATTATATATATCTATATAAATACGGGAAGGGAGAATAGTCACATATGAGAATCAGTTGTCAAAAATCTGACTTATTAAATAGTGTTAATATTGTTATGAAAGCTGTTCCAGCTAAATCTACGATGCCTATTTTAGAGTGCTTAATTATAGAGGCATCAAGCCTTGGAATTAAGCTTATAGCAAATGATATGGAGATAGGAATTGAAACCCTCGTAAAGGGAAAAATGATGGAGGTTGGAGCAGTTGCTTTAAATGCAAAGGTTTTCTCAGAGATAATAAGAAGACTTCCGGATAATGAAGTGAATATATTCACAGAAGATAACTATGTGACAGAAATAATATGTGAAAAGTCAAAGTTTTCTATAGTAGGAAGAAGCGGAGAAGAGTTCCCCAAATTACCTAATATAATAAAAGAAAATCCCCTTACCCTTTCACAATTTACTTTAAAGGAAGTTATAAGACAGACAGTTTTTTCGATTTCTGATAATGAAAGCAATAAGATTATGACAGGTGAGTTGTTTGATATAAAGAAAAATGAGCTGAGAGTAATTTCTCTTGACGGTCATAGAATATCCATCCGTAAGATATTTATGAAAGAAGAGTATGATGACAGGAAGGTTATTATTCCGGGAAAGACCTTGAATGAGATAAGCAAGATATTATCCGGAGAATCATCTTCCGTAGTAGATATTTATTTTTCCGAAAAACATGCTCTGTTTGAATTTGATGATACCGTAGTCGTTACGAGACTTATAGAAGGCGAATATTATAGAATAGATCAGATGCTTTCTTCAGATTATGAAACAAAGGTAAGTATAAATAAAAAGGAACTGCTTAGCTGTATAGAAAGAGCATCTCTGCTGATTAGAGAAACTGACAGAAAACCTATTATAATTAAGATTAGCGAAAATAATTTTGAATTAAGTGTAGAAACCTCTTTAGGATCCATGAAGGAAGAAATAGATATTACCATGGAAGGGAAAGATATTGTTATAGGTTTTAACCCAAAATTCTTAACAGATGCATTAAGAGTTATAGATGATGAGACAGTAGATATATATTTGATTAATCCAAAAGCTCCCTGCTTTATCAGGGATAAGGAACAATCCTATATCTATCTGATACTTCCTGTAAATATTCATGTAAGGGCAGATTAGTATAATCGGAGGAAGCATGATCGAGATTAAATTAAGAGAAGAGTATATCACGCTGGGACAGGCTATAAAAGCAGCAGGCTTTGTAGGAAGCGGATCGGAGGCAAAGGAAGTTATAAGTAATAATAAGGTAAAGGTGAACTGTCAGACAGAAACACAAAGAGGAAAAAAGTTGTATGATGGAGATATAATTGAATACGAAGGAAAAAAGATTAAGATTGTAAAGTAGATGGTTGCCAATATTAGCTTATATTTGAACGGGAAGAAACGATGGTGTCAGAATGATTGTCAGGTCATTGGAAATTAAAGATTATAGAAATTACGAGCAGTTAATCTTGCTTTTTGATGATGGTATTAATATTTTATACGGTGAAAATGCTCAAGGCAAAACCAATATCTTAGAAGCTATATATCTTGGGGGAACTACGAAATCACATAGAGGGAGTAAGGATAAAGAGATTATTCGCTTTAATAAAGAAGAAGCTCATGTGAGGATTATTGTTGAAAAAAACAAGGAAACCCATAGAATAGATATGCATTTAAAGAAGAATAAAGCCAAGGGAGTAGCGATCGACACCATCCCGATAAAAAGACAAGGTGAATTGTTTGGTATGCTCAACCTTGTGTTTTTTTCGCCGGAAGACCTAAATATCATAAAAAACGGACCGGGAGAAAGAAGAAGATTTTTAGATATGGAGCTGTGCCAGCTGGATAAAGTATATATGTATCATTTATCTAATTATAATAAATCACTGGCACAGAGAAACAATCTTTTGAAGCAGATAAGTGTTAACAGGGAATTATTGGATACACTATATATATGGGATGCAAAGCTGACAGAGCATGGGAATATTGTTATAGAAACAAGAAAATCATATATAGAAAAGATTAACTCATTAATCTATCCTATACATAAAAAATTAACAGGGGGCAAGGAAGAGATACTTCTTCGGTATGAGCCAAATGTCAATAAGGAGGATTTTGAGGAAACGCTGAAAAAGACACGGGAACGGGATTTGTGCTTAAAAATGAGCAGCGTAGGTCCCCATAGGGACGATATGTTGTTTTTGATAGATAATAAAGATGTCAGAAAATATGGTTCTCAAGGTCAGCAGAGAACATCTGCTTTATCTTTAAAGCTTGCTGAGCTTGAGTTGGTGAAGGAAACTATTAATGATAATCCGGTTCTGCTTTTGGATGATGTTCTGTCAGAGCTGGACAGAAACAGGCAGAATTATTTGCTTAACAGCATAGGTGATATTCAGACTATTATAACCTGTACAGGATTGGAAGAGTTTATTAATAACAGATTCAGATATGACAAAATATTTCATGTGGCCAATAATACGGTTAATAGTGAAAATTGATATCATACATTTGTAAAATGAATGGAGAGATAATATGAGCAGTGAACATGATTATGGTGCGGATCAAATTCAGATATTGGAAGGATTAGAGGCCGTAAGGAAAAGACCGGGTATGTATATAGGATCAACAGCCGCTAAAGGACTGCACCATCTTGTATATGAGATAGTTGATAATGCAGTGGATGAAGCCTTGGCAGGGTATTGTGACACTATAGAGGTCAATCTGAATAAAGATAATTCGGTAACAGTAATGGACAACGGTCGTGGTATACCGGTAGGTATCAATCATAAGGCAGGAATCCCGGCTGTTGAGGTTGTGTTTACCATGCTTCATGCCGGAGGAAAATTCGGCGGCGGAGGATATAAGGTATCAGGCGGCTTACACGGAGTGGGAGCCAGCGTGGTTAATGCTCTTTCAAAATGGCTTGAGGTTGAGATATGTGTTGAAGGAGAAAGATATCTTCAGCGTTTTGAAAGAGGAAAGCCTGTTATGAAGCTGCAGGACATGGGAGAGTCATGCATGAGAGGAACAAAGGTTACATTTCTCCCGGATGATGAAATATTTGAAGAAACTGTATTTGATTATGAGATATTAAAGCAGCGTTTGAGGGAAATGGCTTTCTTAACGAAAGGCGTAAAGATAATTCTTCGGGATCTGCGAAGAGACGAAAGTAAAGAAAAAGAGTTCTGCTATGAAGGCGGCATTATAGAATATGTGCAGTATTTAAACCGACATAAGGATCCTCTTTATCCTGATGTTATATATTGTGAAGGAAAAAAGGATGATGTATATGTAGAGGTTGCCATGCAGCATAACGGCACATATGTGGAAGGCTGCTACAGCTTTGTAAATAACATAACAACGCCTGAAGGCGGCACACATATGATAGGCTTCAAAAATGCTTTAACAAAGACCTTTAATGACTATGCCAGAGCCCATAAGATTTTGAAGGATAACGAGCCTAATTTATCTGGAGAGGATATAAGAGAAGGACTTACTGCAATTATAAGCATTAAGATACCAGAACCTCAATTTGAAGGTCAGACAAAGCAAAAGCTGGGTAACAGCGAAGCCAGAGGTGCGGTTGACAGTATTGTAAGTGAACAGCTCACATATTATTTGGAGCAGAATCCTACTGTAGCTAAAATTATATGTGAGAAATCTGTTCTTGCACAAAGAGCAAGAGAAGCGGCAAGAAAAGCCCGTGAGCTTACAAGAAGAAAGACGGCTCTTGAAGGCTCAGGTCTTCCCGGAAAGCTGGCCGACTGTTCGGAGAAGGATCCTTCAAAATGTGAAATATATATTGTAGAGGGCGATTCTGCGGGAGGCTCTGCAAAAACAGCAAGATCCAGGGCAACTCAGGCTATTCTGCCTTTGAGAGGCAAGATTCTTAATGTTGAAAAGGCCAGATTAGATAAAATATTATCAAATCAGGAAATCAGAGCCATGATAACGGCATTTGGCTGTGGTATATCCGATGATTTTGATATATCCAAGCTGAGATACCATAAGATTATCATTATGACGGATGCCGATGTGGACGGTGCCCATATATCTACCTTGCTCCTTACATTTTTCTATAGATTTATGCCTGAACTTATTAAACAGGGTTATGTATATATGGCTCAACCGCCGTTATATAAGATAGAGAAGAACAAAGACATTCGTTATGCATACAGTGACGATGAGTTAAACCAGATTCTTAATGAAATGGGCAGAGACGGCTGTAAGATTCAAAGATACAAAGGTCTTGGTGAAATGAATGCCGATCAGCTGTGGGATACAACTATGGATCCGGAAAAGAGAATTCTGCTGAGGGTTACCATAGACGAGGAAGAGTCTTCGGAGATAGATCTTACATTTACAACCCTAATGGGCGATAAAGTTGAACCCAGAAGAGAATTTATTGAAGAAAATGCCAAGTACGTAAGAAATCTTGATATATAGAATGGTTTGGCAAGCCGGACCGTAAGCACAACAAATTATTTGTGGACATGCAGATGTGTGCAGCATGTTTTTGAAGGCCGCAGGTCTTTGAATTAATGAGAATAAATAATTAATATAACAGGGGAGACCTGTAGAGATTGAAAACGGAGGAATTACAATGGACGAATATATCTTCGACAAAGTGCAGGATGTGGATTTGAAAAAGACAATGGAGACATCATATATAGATTATGCCATGTCTGTTATCGCTTCCCGAGCACTTCCTGATGTAAGGGACGGTCTGAAGCCGGTACAAAGAAGAATTCTGTATGCAATGATTGAATTGAATAACGGACCGGACAAACCACACCGAAAATGTGCACGTATTGTCGGTGATACCATGGGTAAATACCATCCCCATGGAGACAGCTCCATATATGATGCTTTGGTTAAGCTGGCTCAGGACTTCTCAACACGCTATCCTCTGATAGACGGACATGGTAACTTCGGTTCTGTGGACGGAGACGGAGCGGCAGCGATGCGTTATACAGAGGCCAGATTAAGCAAGATTTCTATGGAGATGCTTTCTGACATCAATAAGGACACGGTAGACTTTAATCCAAACTTTGATGAATCAGAGAAAGAACCTGCCGTACTTCCTTCAAGATTTCCTAACCTTTTGGTTAACGGAACGTCGGGCATAGCAGTCGGAATGGCTACGAATATACCACCTCATAACCTAAGGGAGGTTATAGATGGTGTTATTAAAATAATTGATAATCAGATAGAAGAGAACAGGGAAACAGAGATAGAAGAGATACTCGACATTATCAAGGGTCCGGATTTTCCTACCGGGGCAGAGATAGTGGGAGTATCAGGAATTGAAGAAGCATATAGGACCGGAAGGGGCAAGATCCGGGTAAGAGCTGTTTCGGAGATAGAAACCTTGCCTAACGGAAAATCTCAAATCATAGTAACAGAGCTTCCCTATATGGTCAATAAAGCAAGACTGATTGAAAAGATTGCGGATCTTGTTAAAGACAAAAAAATTGACGGTATAACAGAGCTTAGAGATGAGTCTGACCGAAACGGCATGAGAATAGTTATTGAGCTTCGCAGAGATGTGAATGCCAATGTTATGTTAAACAAGTTATACAAGCACACCCAGCTTCAGGATACCTTTGGTGTTATTATGCTGGCTTTGGTTAATAATGAACCGAGAGTGCTTAATATACTTCAGATGCTGGATTATTATATAAAACATCAGAAGGAAGTAGTGACACGCAGAACAAAATACGACTTAAACAAAGCAGAAGAAAGGGCACACATTCTGCAAGGCTTGTTAATTGCCTTAGATCATATAGACGAGGTAATACGCATTATCCGCGGTTCACAAAACGGGAATATAGCCAAGGAAAGACTGATAGAACGCTTTGGACTGACAGAACCGCAGGCACAGGCAATAATTGACATGAGACTTCGTGCACTTACAGGTCTTGAAAGAGAGAGGCTGGAGGCAGAGTTCGCAGAGCTTCAGGCGAAGATAGAGGAGTTTAAAGCTATATTGGCAGATGAGAAGAAGCTTCTTGGAGTCATAAAAGAAGAAATAACCGTCATTCGTGATAAATACAGCGATGAACGCAGAACAAAGATTGGCTTTGATGAATCTGATATATCCATGGAGGATCTGATACCGAATGATACAATGGTTATCGCCATGACAAGGCTTGGATATATTAAGAGAATGACGGTTGACAACTTTAGGAGTCAGCATCGTGGAGGTAAAGGAATAAAGGGTATGCAGACAATAGAAGAGGATTTCATCGAGGATTTATTCATGGCGAGAAATCATCAGTATATTATGTTCTTTACCAACAAAGGAAGGGTATATCGTCTAAAGGCATATGAAATACCTGAAGCCGGCAGAACTGCAAGAGGAACGGCAATAATTAATCTCTTACAGCTTGCACCGGAGGAAAGAATAACGGCAGTTATCCCTATTAAGAAATATATTGAAGACCGATTTGTGTTTATGGCAACAAAGAACGGTATAGTTAAAAAGACGCTCTTTAGAAAATTTGCAAATATAAGAAAGTCCGGACTCAATGCAATAAATCTTCGTGAGGATGATGAACTGATAGAGGTTAAGATTACGGACGGAAGCAAGGATATATTCTTAGTTTCGCAAAACGGTATGTGCATCAGATTCAACGAACAGGATGTAAGACCCACAGGAAGATCCTCAATGGGAGTTAACGGAATGTCTTTAAATGAGGGAGATGAGGTCGTTGGAATGCAGCTTGATACACAGGGCGAGCATCTGCTCTTTGTATCGGCATACGGCATGGGCAAACGAACATCTCTGGATGAATTTAATGTACAGTACCGAGGCGGTAAAGGAGTTAAATGCTATAAAATCACGGAAAAGACAGGCAGTGTAGTAGGTGTAAAAGCAGTAAACGAAGAAAATGAAGTTATGCTCATAACAACCGAAGGAATAGTTATCCGGATAATGGTCAGTGATATTTCAGTCTTAGGAAGAGTTACCTCAGGCGTTAAGCTTATTAATTTGGATGACAAAAACGTGTATGTTGCAAGCGTGGCGAAGGTAAGAGAAGACAGTAAAACCACATCTGACGAGGAAGTAATAAAGAACTTGGAAAAAGAATTGCAAGAGGATGCGGTTGTGTCTGATGATGAAGAGTTTGAGGAAGATTTTGATGAGGAAGATTTAGAGGAAGAAGACTTTGATGAAGATGACTCAGATGGGAATGATTATGAAACAGATGAACCTGATGATATTTAAAAGAAGTCGGTGATACAGGCACGGATGAATAAAGAAGCGGATCATATCAGAAACAGATGAGCAGAAAAGCTGACGGGTACGAAAGTTGTAATTATGGTCTGTATAATTTAAAAACTCAAATTATAAGTAACTAAGAGACCCATATATGGAGAAATCATAATATGCGAAGAATAAACACCGAAGAGATAATTACAAATATTAAGGAGATGTGCATTGAAGCCAACTATAAGTTGGCTTCTGATGTAGAAAACGGCATCAGGGATGCTTATGATAAGGAATCCTCTCGTATCGGAAAGCGTGTTCTTGGACAGCTTCTTGACAACTTGGAAATTGCTCAAAAAGACTTAATACCCATATGTCAGGATACCGGAATGACAATTGTGTTTATTACAATTGGTCAGGAGGTACATATTGAAGGCGGCTCACTGGAAGAAGCCATAAATGAAGGAATCCGCAGAGGATATCAGGAGGGATATTTAAGAAAGTCCGTGGTATCTGACCCGCTAATACGGGAAAACACAAAAAACAATACACCGGGAATAATTCATTATAATATTGTACCCGGCGACAAGCTTAAAATAACAATAGCTCCAAAGGGCTTTGGCAGTGAAAACATGAGCCGAATCTATATGCTTAAGCCTTCTGATGAAGAAGAAGGCATAAAAAAAGCCGTTATAGAAACCGTACGGCTGGCAGGATCTAATGCCTGTCCGCCTATTGTTGTAGGTGTCGGTATAGGAGGCAGCTTTGAAAAATGTGCTGTTCTTGCAAAATATGCTTTGACCAGAGATATTAATATCCGTTCCGATAAGCCTCATATCAGAAGGCTGGAAGAGGAGCTTCTGACAGCCATTAATAATATGAACATAGGACCGGCAGGTCTTGGAGGAAGAACCACAGCTTTAGGGGTTAATATTGAGACATATCCTACTCATATTGCAGGGCTTCCGGTTGCGGTTAATATAAGCTGTCATGCAAACAGACATGTTAAAAGGGAAATTTAGGTTTGTTATAAGAGGCTTATTTATGTCCCAATGCAATTGATACAATTGTATTTAGCATACTAAATCAACTTTTGTATCTGTAGTTTATTGAATAAATTCATATAAATATTATAGCAGAGCGAGAAAAAAATATGGAAAAACAAATTCATACCCCATTAACAAAGGATAAAATGAAGGATTTAAAAGCCGGAGATTATGTCTGTATTACAGGCATAATATACTCTGCAAGAGATGCTGCCCACAAACGGATGTATGAAGCAGTAATGGCAGGAGAAGATCTTCCGTTTTCTATAAAGGATAATATTATCTACTATATGGGACCGTCACCGGCAAGATCAGGACAGATAATCGGTTCTGCCGGTCCTACTACTGCAAGCCGCATGGATAAGTATACACCAAGACTGCTTGACATGGGATTATCAGGAATGATTGGAAAGGGAATAAGAAGCAAAGAGGTTGTTGAATCCATTATTAAGAATAAGGCGGTATATTTTGCAGCAACGGGTGGTGCAGGAGCCCTGCTTTCCAAGTGCATTAAAAAATCCAAGGTAATTGCCTATGATGAGCTTGGTACGGAAGCAGTCCATGAATTATATGTAGAGAGTTTTCCTGTTATTGTAGCAATAGATTCAAAAGGCAATAATTTGTATAATCAAATCAGTTGACAAAGGAAGAGGCTTTTGCTATACTAAGTTTTGCTTCATTGAGTTTTTACACCTGTATAATTTAATAGAAGTTTTAGTTCAGAATTTGGAGAAATACTCAAGAGGCTGAAGAGGCGCCCCTGCTAAGGGTGTAGGTCGGGCAACCGGCGCGAGGGTTCAAATCCCTCTTTCTCCGTTAAACTATAAGTTTTAACATATCAAAGGAGCATATCTTTATTCCCGTGAGGAAAAATGATATGCTCCTTTGGTTTTATAAAACGTTATATACTATATGATTATATAGAGCTTTCTAATAATAGTAATACCAATAGACGCCCCATAACATATCAGGTCTCCACAGCAATGCGGTTACGTCTGTGTCGATAGGAACAGGCTTCTTCTTGCCGTTATACAGCATAAGGTCGCCTTTTTCACGTTCAAATCTGTAATCAATCAGATAAGCGATGTGGTTTTCGTTTATTGGTACAAAGAAGCTAACATCGTCTGAGATTCTTGTTTCGGTTCCGTTATCAAATATACATAAGGTTCCGCTTTGGCTGCTGTCGCTGTAGTCGATATAATATATAAGCTTATTTTTTCCTTTATAATTATATAGACTGGGAATATATACATCGGTCGCAATTAGCTTATCATTCATATATACGTCTCCGGAACGGTTCCTCACATCTTTGAAATAAAAGATGTTATCGTTTTCGTTTCCAAACGAATACTCTACAACGTCTTCATCTATTTTGACGGGTTTTTCGATACTGTCATTTTTTATTGCGGCAGACATCAGGTCTCCATAGCCCCTCTCGTCATTATAGTCATCTATAAAGAAGATAACACCATCGCTGTTTATTGACCAGTTCTTTGCATTAATACAATCTATTGTTGTTTCTTTATCACCTATGGCGATGTATATATCATCAGATAAGTTCCTTGATGCTCTGATTTTCTCCTGAAGATCATATGCATAATCATAAGCGGAATAATAGTTGTCTTCATCTGCAGTCATCTCAGACAGTTTCTGAACATCTACAGAAGAAATATTGTGCTTATTATATATTACAGTACTTACATCATATGATATTGAGAGCAGATACGGGGATATATCTTCAGCCACAAGAGTTTCTGTGCCGTTATTCCAGTAATATAATGAATATACATCATATGTTATGGCGTTATCTTCATTATCAAACAGCTCTCTTAGTGTATCTCTGTATTCCTTTGCAAGAATTCTCTGATAGGCTTCGTTATATTCATTGTTATATTGCTCTACTTCTTTTTCCCACTCAGAATATTTGATATTATATTCTTCAATGGCTGCTCTATAAGCCTCCTCATCGGTAACAGTATCCCAATATCCCCATTCATTTGTTTCAGGGTGCCTGCTATACCCCCAATAAGAATCTACCCAAACCTCTGTCTGATAATCATATTCTGACGGATACCTTGGTTCTTCTGAATAATTCGGCTCAGGAAGCAGTATCTCTTCTTTATCTTCATCGATCATATCGTCTTTTATGTAGTTGGAAAGCTTATTCACAACTTCTTCTTTCTTTAGATAATAAACAGAGCTTTTATCGACGACGGACACCAAGCTTTCAAAATCGTAGGTTATTTTTTCCTTGTTCTTGCCGAATTCTTTCAGATATAATGAATCGTCCTTTGTGTAATATATCTTTTTTTCGTTAGGATATGCTTCTTGTATAATTGAGTTGGAATCTATCTTGGTTTTCTCTCCGGATGTACCCTTCATCGACATCTCATATATCGTATACTCTTGGTCAATGTATCTGCTATAGATGATGTAATCGCCTGAATCGTTGACATAGAAGTGCTCTACTCCATCATCAAGCTTTACCTTTTCATCAGATTTTCTGTCATACACATACAGCCTGTTATCATCGCCTTTAATATAAAAGAATTTACTGCCGTCTTTTGATAAATGTGGATAGGTATTTATTTCGCTGTCGATTTTAACACTGGTATCCTTTTTAATATTATCAGCCTTTAGATCGCGCCAATAATAAGTAATGTTATAGTCATCACACCTGTCCGGATAAAATATGTACCTTTCATCGTCGCTCATAAAAATATAAGCGGACAATAACATATAGTCATCTGCATCCATATATCCTGAGCTTTCAAATAATCTGTCGGTTAATTCAAAGGTAGTCTTTTTTGACAGATTACTAAACTGCAATTCTTTATCCTTTACATATATCAGATGTGAGCCGCCTGATGGTTTTAATTTTATTACAACCGCTATTAATATAATTAAAACAAGAATTGCAGCAGGAATTGCAATGAAAAGCGGCTTCTTAAACATCTCACTTAAGTTAAATGGTTTCTTTTTTGCTTCTGACACGGTTTCACTAGCGGGAGCTTCTATTTTTGTTCCACACATCGTACAAAACATAGTGCCTTCTGCTAATACTGCGTTACAATTTTGACAAGTTGTTTGATTTGACATAAATGGTTCCTCCCTTTATTATTCTTTGTCTGTCATTTTGTCATCCCGGGTTTCTGTAAGCTCGTCTGTCGGGACTGTATAAAACTCCATTTTTTCTTCATTTAGCTTAACATATGGTAAAAACTCAAGTTTTTCTGCGAAAGGAACGACTTCCCATCCATGCTTGGCAACATAATAAGCCCCGCACATGCCGCTTATTATTCCCGCAAACAGGAAAAAGCTTAGTATGAACAGAAGAATCCCTTTCCTTTTTCGCTTATATACTTTTGTGATATCTTCCGGATGGTTTGATGTTGCCTCTGTAGACTGTACGGAGACTTCATGACCGCAAAAACCACAAAACCTTATATTCTCAGAAATTTCATTTTTACAGTTTTCACAAATCAAAAGCAGACCTCCTTCTTATTATATATATGTATTTGGGTTTAAAAGTTGATTTATTAATTAGGGGAACAGTTCCCCGATCCCTCCCGTTATGGTGTTGGAGCTATATTTCCTACAGTATTTATAGGGCGTATCTGACCGTCAATATACTCAAATACGGTCCAATATGTCCCTACTTCACCAACAGGTACGTTAAACGTTGCGACTTGTTTGCCGCCGGTATATACAGTAATGTATGCACCGGAGTAGCTCATTCTGTCTGAGTCAGAAGAGTATCTGTTGGTATAGTCATGAACTGCGTAGATCCATCCGTCTATTGGCTCGAAAATCGTTATGGTTTCGGGACCATAGCTGGTTGTATCATCAATATCAAGGTTTGCAATTTCAACATCATTCCATCTGTAGTGCATATCTGAGTAATACACATTGAAGTTGCTTCCATCCGGTTTCTTTCCAATCAGATGGGAATCAAGATCACTGGGTGATTCGCCCCAACGCAGAACGATACGTATCTGGTCTTCAGGAAGAACCGGAGAAATGGTCAGGTTCTGGTTAAGCTGAGGATCGGTGGAGTGAACAATTATATTACAATAGTCCGTGTAAAAACCGTCCTTAACAGCCTCTATCGTATAATAACCGGCAGGTATGTCCTCAATACGGTAGCGTCCGTTAGAATCTGTGACATAACTGTAGTCCGAATAATATGCACCGGAACGGTTATTCCAGTTCTCACGCAGACGTATCCTTACTCCTTCCAGATAGCGGCCGTCTATAGCATTGCTGACGTATCCGCCTGCCGTACCAAATCCTCTTTGAGTATCGTCAACCAGCAGGATATGCTCGGTATATTTGGTTTCGTTTTCAGATATTTCTTGTACCGAGGTCAGTTCTTTATAACCGGGTGCGGTTATTTTAAGCATGTATTTTCCTTCTCCAACATTGAATTTGAATTTGCCCTCAGCGTCCGTTGTAGTAGAAGACAGGACATCATTTATATCACGGACACTGAATAACCTCACGGTTGCATTGGGTATCGGTTTATAATTCATACTGCTTGTATATTCAGAAACACGACCTTCAATCTCGCTGCCGGATACGATTACTTTGAACAATGTACTGTAGGTTGTATTGTCGTTATTATTCTTATATGAAGCGGTTACATATAAGCTGGTGCCCTGTCCGTCAGGCAGCTTTACTTCTTTGCTCTTTTTCTCCAGCTCATTATTGTCTACAGTAAATTTAATATCCTCTGTTTTTAAGACTTCTGTGGATATACGTCCCTTCGTGACGTCATAGTATTCAAATATTATGTTCGGAGCAGTGAAGGTGTTGTTTAGAGCCCTGACACGGCTTCTTTCAGATGATATCTGAATGGCGATTTTATCATTTCCCAATGTTAATATTGGAGATTTCTTTTCTATTAATTGAGTATCGAATTCAAGCTTATCAAAAACAAGATTAACCCATGCATTAACATCTGCACTGAAATATACCCCCGATTCAAAAAAGCCATAAAGTCCTAAAACGGATCCTGCTTCTGACATGTCCTCAGGCTTCAGAAGAGGATAAGTAAGAAACAGCTCTGCATATAAGCCGGCTTGCGGATCAATGCCGACATATGCCACCTTCTTGCTAATTACTTTAAAGCCGGCTTCTAATTTGACTCCGGTTTTAAAATCGGCGTTTCCGATTAGTGAAAGAGAAGGTTTTGATTTTGTCTTATATTCATCAGAATATGTACGGAATTTATAATCCTTAAAATAAATTCCGGTTGTGTTTCTGGTTAAACTGTGACCACCTAGTGTCAGATTTGCCGCCACATCAAGCTCTGCAAACAATACGACCTCAGCTTCGAATGAAAGAAGCGGTATTGCGGGTATAGGCATAGTCCAATTACAGAGCTTAATTTCACCTGTCTCCTTATCTTTTGTTATAGCTGCCAGCTTTTTAGTTAAGTCGCCGACAATGTTTTTGTATTTTGAAAGATTGTTAACGAACTGATTTGGATCTATTTCTTTGTCAATAACATCGCCTGCATAGAAACTAAAATCAACTGTCCAGGAAAACTCATTTGATTCGGTTGCGGAGATATCAAAGGCAGGATTCCAAACAGGTCCGTCAATGTTTGCATTTATTTTGAATCCTACGGCGGTTTCTAAGGTTATGGTCACTTCTTGGTTCTTAAGATTGCTTATACCAAACAGACCCTTACTGCCAGGTGCCAAATTAATTTCTATTTCTAATTCTATAGTATTGTCTTGCTTGTTTTTTGAGTAATTAACAGAAATGCCTGCAACCTTCTTTGGCTCATCATCAGCAGCATAAGCAACTTTCATTAAGGAATCAAAAAAGCTGCTGTTTCGGATGTTTTCTATTATTTCATTCTCCAAATCATCATTCCATACGATTTGATCCACATCCCATGTATATTCGCCATATAACTGCAGATCGGAGAATATCTCGTCATATGCCGGAGTTTCAACCATAAGGCTGCCGTCCTCCAAAATATCGGTAACTTTATAAGCCTCACTTCCCGTTTCATCAATAAAGATATCTCCTTTTTGAAAAGAAATATCTTTGACCTTAACTGTATTTTCATCATAAACCTGTATATCTGCATTGCTTAATGTCTTTACATTATCTTGGTATGTATATGTCTCTATTGCTTCTTTTTCTATACAGAAAACAAGTTTTCTGATATCTTTTAATTCGTTTCCTGAAAAGTAAGCCCCATCCTGTAATGTTAGAGTATATTGTTTTCCTGCCATATAACCTGAAGCAGGAGGCAATATCATAAACTGATTTGAACGGCTCCTTTTGGTGGGGCAGGATATCTCTGTGCCTTCATAATCGGTCATTGTAAATAACGAAGTATAGTCCTTATTGTCACTCTCAACATAAAAGGTGATATCAGGAGAGGCTTTTTGTAAATAATAAGAATTGTTTTCATCAGAAAATCTCATTAAATATGATGAATCGTAAGATGTTTCAGGAGTTCGAAACAGCATGTAGCTGCCGGAGAATGAAGCAAAAGCTCCTGTAAAAAATAAAAAAAGACAAAGCGGAACATATAATATTTTTTTCATTAATGCTACCCCCTGCTAAAAATTATAGGAATCTCTTTTAGAAGCAAAGCTGTTCCTAATAACATTAAGATATAAACAAACAAGTATACTATCACAGCTGCTCTTACATAGCTTTCGCGGGGGTCATCCTCATTATAGCATACGATGACTTCTTTCCCTCTGTGATAGGATGATGATTGAAAGTCGGTTTCCACCTGATACTCTTTTTTGTTAACCGTATAAGTTACAATACCGGTATAAGTAATCCTTCCGGATTGGTTTCTGTCTTTTTGTTTAAGGTCAGTAATTACTCCCTTTGTCTTCTTCTGATTGCTTACCCGCCTAAAAACACCAAACGCAAATCCCGCAATCAATGAAATAAGATATAAAAATAAAATTTTAATCACAAAAGCACCTCAATTCGGACATGACAGATTCCAATGTTTCTATAAATACTAATATATAATATAAAGGCAGATATTACAAGCTAATAAAATCGAAAAATTTCGTATTATGTACATAAAAAGAAATGCTGGTTCTGAAGAAGGAACCCTGCTATAATAAAAGTACGCTTATTTTTTTATATTAATTACCAATATTTTTCGGAGGGGAGATATGAAGCACATAAAGAACCGTATTTTTTTAATTATTGTAAGCTTACTGATTATATTTAGTGTAACATCATGTATAAAAGCACAGGACAATAAGGGGGATATTGACAAATCACACACAGAGGATGTAATTAATAATGATGCAGATATTGATGAAACAGAAGACAGCAATACCGCCGGTATAGATGATAATGATAATGAAAATGAAGATGAACAAAACACAGATTCACTGCCTTTGTCCATCCGGGATATTCCGTCTGCAGAGCTGGTAAAAGAGATTAAAATAGGCTGGAACTTAGGAAATACGCTGGATGCAACCGGAGGAATATTACTAAACAGCGAAATGTCATGGGGTAATCCCGCAACCAGGGAAGATATGTTTATCGCAGTTAAGGAAGCGGGCTTTAATATAATTAGAATTCCTGTCTCATGGGGAAACCACCTTGGTCCCGAACCCGATTATAACATACATAATGCATGGCTGGACAGAGTTAATGAGGTAGTGGATTATGCAATCAACAATGATTTATTTGTAATACTTAACATGCATCATGAAGAATGGCATTTTCCTTCATATGACAATTATGACAAAGCGGAAACCATATTAACAAAGGTCTGGGCTCAGATAGCAGACAGGTTTAAGGAATATGATGAGCATCTTATATTTGAAGGAATGAATGAACCCAGAATGAAGGGTACTCCGCAGGAATGGACCGGAGGAAACGAAGAAGCAAGAGATGTGGTTAACAAATTAAACCAAGCATTTGTAGATACCATCAGAAATGCAGGAGGCAATAATCCATACCGCCATTTAATGATTCCTACATATGCGGCTTCCTCAGATCCAAATACATGGAAGGACTTTGTCATACCGGATGATGACAAGATTATTGTATCCATACATGCATACACTCCATACAACTTTGCCTTAAATATTAATGGAACCGACAAATGGAGTCCGGAAAACCCCGATGACACAAGAGATATAGATAACCTGATGAATAATCTGTATAATTCATTTATAAGTAAAGGACAGCCTGTTATCTTGGGCGAATTCGGCGCTATGGATAAAGATAATCTTGAATCCAGAATTTTATGGGCTAAGTACTATATACAAAAGGCCAAAGAAATAGGTGTTCCTTGTATATGGTGGGATAATGGAGCCTTTGTTGGAAATGGGGAATTATTCGGATTGCTTGACAGAAGAAAAAGAGAGTGGAAGCATCCGGAGATAATAGAGGCTCTGATGAGCGGACTGGAATAAATATTTTATTCTAATATACCTAATATACTACAAAAGCGGAGGAGCTTATGAAACGAAGAGATAAGGTGAATTATTATTTGGACCTGGCAGAAATGGTTTCGCAAAGATGTACCTGTTTGCGCAGATGGTATGGAGCAGTAATAGTGAAAAATGACGAGGTAATTTCCACCGGTTATGTCGGTGCGCCTAGGGGCAGAAAGAATTGCTGCGATATAGGTGAATGCATCAGAGTAAAGCTTAATATTCCCAGAGGAGAGCGATATGAGCTGTGCAGAAGCGTCCATGCCGAGGCTAATGCCATCATAAGTGCATCCAGAGACAAGATGATCGGCAGCTCATTATATCTTACAGGGAAAGAGGCTGAAACTGGCGAATATGTTAAAAATACCAACTGTTGCTCCATGTGCAAGCGATTGGTGATAAATGCGGGTATAGAGAGAGTATATATCAGGGATACAAAAACCGACTATAGGATGATAGAAGTGAAGGACTGGATTGAAAACGACGAATCCTTAGAAGGGGTATTCGGATATTAATGTTCTAACTTAAACTATCGTCCGGAATTTTTGAGATCGAATTCAGTAACTGTTTAAAGCGTATATATGTACCATTGTAAAATACTATTGTAAAAGGGAATGCCTGATTGCCGGGCATTCTCTTTTTAGTACAAATTTTAGTACAAAAATTATTTGTAAGACAATAGAAAAGCTGGATTTTTTAAGAAAAAGTACAAAGAATTACTATTAACTATTAAAAATGGGATTAAATGTTGTAGTTTTTTTTCTAAAAATTAAGAAAATTTGATTAGAAAGATGTTGACAAAGAAATATCGGTATGATATTATTATTTTTGCTGACGCGTTAAACAGAGGCAAAAAAAGCACATGGGAAGAAGCTGGAAAGCCTAATGTTTTAAGCGTTTTACGGCAACAGAACCTTGATAATTGAACAGTGAAACAACCCTGAAAATTCTAAAAAGCTGAAGTCTTTCACATGGAGACTTCGGAATAGAATTTCATAACACGAACCAACCGAACCAAAGGGGAAACCCAA
>DUQV01000157.1 GCA_012837605.1 Clostridiales bacterium
TATAAAAAAATCAGATTAATGACAAAGCTTGCCGTATATGAGAAAAAGGACGGTAAGGAAGATATACATCTCAGCAAATATTATAAGACCGATTATGTAAGATATCAGGTTCTAAAAGCAATTATCACTTCTACCATAGGCTATGGATTAATCCTTGGCTTAATAATATTTTATAGAATGGAATATTTGGTTAGAAATGCTGTTGTTTTAAATTACAAATTAATCGGGACTTATGTACTGGGATTTTATATTATGACAGTTACAGTATTTGGATTGGGAGCACTTGTTGGATATTCATTGAAATATGATGCTTCCAGGAAGAAACTTTCCAGATACTATAGACTATTAAGACGTTTACAGAAATTATATGACGAATCATCCTATGATTCTTAAATTTGGAGGATTACATGATGCTGCAATTGCTTGAATTCAGAGAGAGTGTTAAGAAATTCTATCAAAGATACGATACTTATCTTCTGCCAATTATAAAGTTTATATTTGCATTAATAGCATTTCAAACTATAAATAAAGAGATTGGATATGATGCGAGATTAAAAGCACTGCCTATTATTCTGGGATTGTCTTTATTGAGTGCATTTACACCCTCGGCTGTTATGGTCCTTATAGCAGCGTTAATATCTGTGCTGCATGTGTATTTTATATCTCCGATATTATCTGTAATTATTGTTGTGATATTGATGATACTATACCTTTTATTTGCAAGATATACTCCGAGGCATGGGTATGTACTGCTTGCGGTACCTGTTTTATTTTTATTAAAGATACCATATCTCATCCCCATTTTACTCGGCCTTATATCAACCCCAATAGCCATGATTCCAACAAGCTGTGGTGTAGTAGTATATTTTTTATTCCAGATTATAAAATCAGCAATAACCATGCAGGTTAATATCTCATTAGAGGATATTCTTCAGCTGTATACACATGTTATTGACAGTCTTACAGGAAACCGTCAGATGATTATGACGGTAGTTATATTTTCGCTTATAATTATGGTAACCTACTTTATTAGGAGAATGTCCTTTGATTACGCTTTTGAGATTTCTATATTGGCAGGAGCCTTTATCGGGATATTAGGTTTTTTAATCAGTTATTTGATATTGGATAAATCAGATCAAATACTAAGTATGATTTTAGGAACCATTGTTTCTACCGGGCTTGTTTACATTATTCATTTCTTTAGGCTGACTTTGGACTATACAGGAGTTGAGTATGCACAATTTGAGGATGATGTGTATTATTATTATGTAAAGGCTGTGCCAAAGGCGACTGTTACAGCACCTCAGGTAAATGTCAGGCATTATAGTGTTAAAAAATCCGGACGAATAGATATTAATGAATATGATAATCAAGAGACTTATGATGATTATGATTATAATGATGATGATTACGAAGACGAAGATGACAATGATTCTTAAGAAATGACTGACAAGCAGTTTTGTCATTGGAACCTGCTTATCTGTGAATCGCAAGAGAGCATATAATATACATGAAAATAACGGCGGGAGAGATAATATATGGATGCTATCAGGAATATAATTAATGATTATCGATTGAATATACCGGATATAACCTTTACCGATATAATTGAGATCATTATACTCGCATTCCTTATTTATCATGTTGTCAAGTGGATTAAAAACACTAGAGCATGGACATTGGTAAAGGGACTTGCCGTTATTATGCTGTTCTGGTTTATTGCGGTTATTTTTCAATTGAATGTCGTGATATGGATTATATCCAATACGATAGATGTTGGTATCATTGCTATCCTGATTGTGTTCCAGCCGGAGCTCAGAAAGGCTTTGGAACAGCTCGGGAAGAAGAATATTGTTCGCTCTATTCTTGTTTTTGACGATTCTAAGGATGAGAGATTCTCCGATTATACATTAAATGAGATAATCAGAGCCACCTTTGAATTAGCCAGAAACAAAATGGGAGCGTTGATGATCATTGAACAGGATATATCACTTGGAGAATTTGAAAGCTCAGGAATACCGATTGACAGTATATTAAGCAGTGAATTGCTTATAAATATTTTTGAAAAAAACACACCACTTCATGACGGAGCTGTTATTATCAGAGGTAACAGAATAGTGGCTGCGACCTGCTATCTGCCCCTGTCAGACAATATTCAATTAAGTAAGGATCTTGGAACAAGGCATAGAGCAGGTATAGGTATAAGTGAGATGACGGATTGTCTTACTATTATCGTATCTGAGGAGACAGGAAAAGTATCAATAGCAAGAGAGGGCAAACTGATACGTAATGTGGATGGGGATTATCTTAGAGCTAAGTTAATTGATGCTCAGAAGAAAGCTATTGATACCAAGCAGAGGCTAAAATTTTGGAAGGGAAGACTTAAGAATGAAAGAGAAGTTAACTAGGAACATCGGTGTTAAAATACTTTCCGTTATTCTTGCCGCTTTATTGTGGCTGGTCATTACTAATGTGAATGACCCGGTCCAATCTAAGGTTTTTCCTGATGTTCCGGTAACTATATTGAACGAAAACTTAATAAATACCGCTAAGCAGAGCTATGACATTATAGAGGGAGACAAGGTAAGCTTTAAAGTGGCTGCAAGAAGGTCTATTATAGAAAGCTTGGACAAGTCAGATTTTGAAGTAACAGCCGATTTTGCCAATTTATCTAATGTCAATGCAGTTGAAATAATGATTACTCCCAAAAGATTTAAAGATGAGATAGAGATAGTAGACAGAGGTGACGTAAGGACTTTAAAGATTAGTATTGAAGAACTATCAAGCAAAGAATTCAAGGTTAGTGTAGTAGATACGGGTAAAGTTGGAGACGGATATTATCTTGGTCCCAGATCGGCGGATCCTAACATTGTTCGTGTAGACGGTCCAAAGAGCAGGGTAGATAAAATTAAGCAGGTAATTGTAGAAGTTAATGTTGAAGGTGCTACATCAAGAATAAACAGAATATTAAAACCCATCGCTCTTGATGAAGAAGGTGAAGAAATAGATGCAGCCAGATTATCATTTAGCCATCCCAATATTGTTGTCGGCATAGAGTTGTATGAGATAAAAGAAATTCCACTAAGTATTACAGCAATCGGACAGCCTTCTGAGGGGTATATAATGACAAATATTGAATATCAGCCAAAGACTATAGAAATAGCAGCTGATAATTCAAAGTTGGCAAGTATCAACAAATTGGAGGTGCCTTATGACATAACAGGTGCATCCGATAATATTGAGGAATTTATCGAGCTTCAGAATTGGCTGGATAGCGGTGTATATATAGTCGGTTCAGATACAACGGCCTCTGTAAATATTACTATAGAAAAACTGGAGACAAAGCAGATATCTATTTGGCCAAACGATATTAAGTTTAGAAATAAACCTGATGACATTCAGGTAACATATATTACAAAGGGACCTATTTTTGTAAATGTTTTTGCTCCTTCAAGTGAGATTGATGGTGTAAACCGGAGTACCTTAAAACCGTATATTGATTTATTAGGTTATTCCGCGGGTACATATTATTTTGATATAGAAACCGATATGTCAGAACATATATCATTGTATGACACCCAAAAGATTTTTCTGACGTTGAGTAAAAGCAGTGATTAAGCATACGTATAACTTAGTAATATTAATTAGAGAAGCAGTGCGTTGTAATATAAAAAAATAGTTGCCAATTAAAAATTTCGATGGTATAATTTAGGTCACTATATTTCAGTGACCTTTATTATACATAATTTTTATCATTGGAACATAATATAACATAATTATATCATTAATATTAAAGTAATAGTATTAAAGGAAAGGATCTGGTAGTTTGGGACTCGAGTAGATGATGCCACATTATTTATTGTGAAAAAATACAGTGTGATTTACCGACTCCGTAATTAGTATAGTTTTAAGTTATGAATGTTATATTAGATTAAATTATATTAATTAGGGAGGATTTTTCATGATGAATTATAAGAGATATAGAAGAAATCCGGTTATCTCACTGCCGGATAGGCAATGGCCGAATAAAGAGATTATGAATGCACCGGTTTGGTGTAGTGTGGACTTAAGAGATGGAAACCAGGCATTGATTGAGCCTATGGTTGTAGAGGAAAAGATAGAATTTTTCAAGCTTTTGGTGGATTTGGGATTTAAGGAGATCGAGGTTGGTTTTCCTTCTGCTTCCCAAATCGAGTATGATTTTTTAAGACAGCTTATTGACCGCAACCTGATACCTGATGATGTAACAGTTCAGGTACTGGTTCAATGCAGAGAGCATCTGCTGAAAAGAACCTTCGAAGCTTTGGAGGGACTTCCTAAGGCAATAGTTCATATTTATAATTCCACCTCAGTATTACAGCGTGATGTAGTATTCAATATGAGCAAGGAACAGATAAAGAATATTGCTACAGAGGGAACCAAGCTTGTTAAGGAATATGCCAAAAGCTTTTCAGGTAAAATCATACTGGAATACTCACCAGAGAGTTTTTCGGGAACAGAAGTAGATTATGCACTTGATATATGCTCTGCGGTGATAGACATCTGGAATCCGACACCTGACAATAAGATAATTATCAATCTTCCATCAACGGTTGAGATGAATACACCCAATGTATATGCAGACCAGATTGAATGGATGAACAGGAATTTCAAGAACAGAGACAGTATTATCTTAAGTGTGCACCCTCATAATGACCGGGGTACCGGTATAGCTGCAGCAGAGCTTGCTATTTTGGCAGGAGCAGACAGAGTAGAGGGAACATTATTTGGCAACGGAGAAAGAACCGGTAATGTAGATATTCTGACTTTGGCATACAATATGTTCTCCCAGGGAATAGACCCCAAGTTAAATATTTCAGATATAAATGTTATTATTGATACATATGAGCGTTTAACCAAAATGAAGGTTCATGAAAGACATCCATATGCAGGTAAACTGGTATTTACAGCTTTTTCAGGTTCACATCAGGATGCAATAAACAAGGGTATGCATGCTATGAGAGAAAGAAACAGCAAGATATGGGCAGTTCCGTATCTTCCTATTGATCCTGCAGATATCGGAAGACGCTATGAGCCTGTTGTCAGGATAAACAGCCAGTCAGGTAAGGGCGGTGTGGCTTTTATAATGGAGACATATTTCGGATACAAGCTGCCTAAGGCTATGCATAAGGAATTCGCTCAAGTAATTCAAGTGTTATCTGAGAAGCAGGGTGAGGTAGCTCCTGAGCAGATAATGGAGGAATTCAAGAAGTGTTATATTGACAGAAAAGAACCGCTGCATTTTAGAAGATGTAAGTTCGAAGATTTAGACCATGATGACGGATGCACGCATGCAGAGGTTCATTATACAGATCATGGCGTGGAAAAATCCTTTGAAGCAGTTGGAAACGGACCGATTGATGCCGTTCTTAAAGGCTTGCATGAGGAACTGAATATTGATATTAAGGTACTCGACTATACAGAGCATGCCTTGGGCGGCGGTGCCGGTGCCCAAGCGGCTGCATATATCCATATGCTGGATATGAATACCGGCAAGACAACCTTTGGTGTCGGAGTCAGCTCCAATATCACCAGAGCATCAATCAGGGCAATATTCAGTGCCATGAACCGATTAGGTATAAGAAAGTAGATTTGCTTGTTTTCATAATTACTTAACTTACAGATAAAGAAGGGGCGTTTCGCAATATAGAAGTGTCAAAGACACGACACCTATATATTGTGGAACGCTTCTTCTTTTATCGAATCAGGATATAGATTTGGTATTTATGATTAATATGTAAAATCAAGGAGAAAATAATGGTATAGTAATAATCCCAAGATGATTGGAGGCTGGATAATGAAGGTTAGTGTAATAATTCCATTCCATAGGGGAGAAGAATATTTAAGAGATTGCCTTGACAGCCTAGTAGTACAGACATATAGTGACATTGAGGTTATTGTGGTAAATGATCATGCACCGGAAGACGACCTGGCCTGTCTTGCTGAATATGAGAATATACTAAATCTTAAATTATACCATCTTCATGATAAAACAGGTGTTGCAGCAGCAAGAAATCTTGGACTGGATGAGGCTGCAGGAGATTATATATTTTTTCTTGACAGTGATGACTATTTATATGAGAATGCAATTGAGCTGCTTGTAACCGGGGCTCAGGAAAGAGACGATGACATCACATATGGCAAAAAGAAACCCACCTGGTTTCAAAGAAGCGTGTATTTTCTAAGAAAGCAGGAAGAGCAGGAGGAGAGGGAGGAGCAGGAGGCACAGGACCGGGAAGAAGAACAGGATGAAAATGATCTTGAAGCACCCGGATTAAGGATGGAGGAAGATCAGGAGGACGATTCACAGGAAAATGTCGAGGATTCTGATGATGAAGCCGACGATAGCGATGGTTCTTATGAGAACAAGGATTCAAAACAGGATATAAAAGACATAAAAAATCATCAGACAGATGATGAAGGTTATGTCAGTGACAATGATTTGTCACAGGAGGAGATTACACGCCGAAGGGAAGCCAGAACAAGAATGGCATACCGTATACTTGTGAGTAAGAGAAAGGGTATAAGGAATATATCAGTGCTGGGAATCCTGTATAAACGCAGCCTGATCGAAGAAAACAACCTAAGGTTTCCTGAAAACCTTATTTATTTTTCAGACATACCATTTCTTATGGAAGCATTATCGAAAACCAACAGATATAAGAAAAGATTTGGAGCTGTGTATATCAAACGCAAGCATAATGATGCCATAAACTTTCCGGCACTTTCTCAGATAAGAGATCCTAATCGTTTTAATGAGTATATAGAGGTATATTATGAAACAATCAGGCGTATATCTGAGAATTCCGATTTGAAACGCAGATTTGATAAGA
>DUQV01000158.1 GCA_012837605.1 Clostridiales bacterium
GATCAGGGTGGAAAGCTATATGCAGGATTTTTCGCAAATAATTGGACATGAAGGCATAATTAAGCATCTGCAGAATGCTGTCGCTGCAGATAAGATTTCTCATGCGTATATTTTTCATGGTGAGGAAGGCATGGGAAAGAAGACTCTTGCATTGGCATTTGCAAAAGTGCTGCAATGTAAACAACATCAAACCCAAAAAATTATGCCGTGTAACAGATGCCTGTCCTGTAAGCAGGCAGAAGGGGGAAACCACCCGGACATTTTGTGGATAACTCATGAGAAAGCCAGCATCGGTGTGGATGACATCAGAACACAGGTTAATGCAGATATCCATATTAAGCCGTACCAAAGCCGATACAAAATATATATAATTGATTCAGCAGATAAGATGACTGAGAATGCTCAAAATGCATTGTTAAAGACTATTGAGGAACCACCACAGTATGCAGTAATTCTTTTGCTTGCATGCAGCTTACAGAATCTGCTGCCAACCATTTTATCTCGCTGTGTTGTTCTTAATCTGAAACCTGTTGACAATCAGCTGATTAAGGATTATCTTATGAAGAAGCTGCAGATTCCGGATTATGTGGCAGAGATGGCAGTTAATTTCTGCGGTGGAAATGTCGGAAAGGCAATAGAATATGCCTCTTCTGATGATTTTGAGAGC
The DNA here is from genome assembly GCA_012837605.1 of Clostridiales bacterium. Classification (GTDB taxonomy): domain Bacteria; phylum Bacillota; class Clostridia; order Lachnospirales; family Lachnospiraceae; genus Mobilitalea. The sequence continues at coordinate 668 of DUQV01000158.1, forward strand.
AAGAAGGAGGACATCTTCCATATCTTAAGATATATAGATGACATGGAGCTTCATGAGATCATATCGGGTATAAAGACGATTTCTCAGAACAAATCCTCCGTCAATGATTATATAGACCTTATGTTGATGTGGTTTAGAGATGTTCTTATGTTAAAAGCAACTAATGACCCAAATCTTCTGCTGTTCAAGGATGAATACAGAATTATAAAAAAACAGGCAAACACAAGAAGCTATGATCAGATTGAGAATATAATAAATGCTATGGAGGAAGCTAAGGCCAAGCTAAAGGTCAATGTGAATTTTGACATTACTATAGAATTAATGCTGCTTAGTATAAAGGAGAGGAATAATGGCTAATGTTATAGGAGTAAGATTTAGACGTGCGGGAAAAATCTATTATTTTGACCCGGCAGGTCTGGAGATAAAGTTAGGAGACAATGTTATAGTCGAGACAGCAAGAGGTATAGAATACGGCAATGTAGTACTTGGAATCCGAGAGATAGAGGATGATATGATAGTTCAGCCGCTAAAGCCTGTAATTCGCGTGGCTACTGCGGAGGATGACGAGATTGAGAGGAAGAACAAAGAAAAGGAAAAGGAAGCTTTTAAGATTTGCTTGGAAAAGATAGCAAAGCATGGCTTGGAGATGAAGCTTATTGATTCCGAATATACATTTGATAATAACAAGGTGCTGTTTTATTTCACCGCTGACGGAAGAATTGATTTTAGAGAATTGGTAAAGGACTTGGCTTCTGTATTTAAAACCAGAATAGAGCTTAGACAGATAGGAGTCAGGGACGAAACCAAAATTGTAGGCGGAATAGGAATCTGCGGCAGAACACTATGCTGTAATTCACATTTATCAGAATTTACACCTGTATCAATCAAGATGGCAAAGGAACAGAATCTTTCACTTAATCCAACTAAGATTTCAGGAGTGTGCGGAAGACTGATGTGCTGCCTTAAGAATGAGCAGGAGGCTTATGAGGAACTTAATACAAAGCTTCCGGATGTGGGAGATATTGTTACCACTGCTGATAATCTTCAGGGGGAAGTCCAAAGTGTCAGCGTGTTAAAACAGCTTGTGAAGGTTATTGTTACCCTGGAAAATGACGAAAAGGAAGTCCGTGAATATAAGGTTGAAGAACTGAGATTCAAGCCCAAGAAGAAAAAGGACAAATTAAACGGTATAGAAGACGAGGAATTAAAAGCATTAGAGCTTTTGGAGAAGAAGGAAGGGAAATCTCTTTTGGATGATGAGTAATATGGATGCTTACGGCGGTTTGTTAAAGCCCGGCGAGCGGATAGATGAGCTTCAAAGAAACAATTATAAAATTATACAAAATACTGAGAAGTTTTGTTTTGGAATGGATGCGGTATTATTATCAGGGTTTGCCAGGGTTCATTTGGATGAGACTGTATTGGATCTTGGTACAGGAACCGGGATTATACCCATTCTTTTGGAAGCGAAAACCCAAGGGAAACGGTTTTGCGGCCTTGAGATACAGCAGGAAAGTGTGGACATGGCCAGACGAAGCGTTATCCTGAATAAGCTTGAAGATAAAATTGATATTGTAGAAGGAGATATCAAGGAGGCCTCAATTTTATTTGGAACGGCTTCCTTTGATGTTGTTACCTGTAATCCGCCGTACATGAATCATAATCATGGTATAATAAATCCGGACAGTGCTAAAGCAATTGCAAGACATGAGATATTATGTACTCTTGAGGACATAATACGGGAAACGGCAAGAGTATTAAAGCCAAACGGAAGACTGTATATGGTTCACAGACCCTTTAGATTGGTAGACATAATCAACACATGCTCTAAGTATAAGCTGGAAGCTAAAAGGATGAGATTTGTCTATCCTTATATTGATAAGGAGCCGAATATGGTACTTATAGAATGTGTTAAAGGGGGAGGAAGGAACCTGATTATCAATGCTCCGCTGATAGTATATAAGGAGCCGGGTGTATATACGGATGAAATTATAGAGATCTACTCAGATACCATGCTGTAGACCAAACCACACAACTATTCGACAGACGGTAATGCACGAGTCAGATAGAGGCTTTGATAAACCATTTTTGCAGATGGTGCTATATCGGACATAGATAAAGGGGATGTTTCGGGAAACGGGTCCGCACTAAGCAGAGAAGAGGATGGAAGAAGAGAGATGAAACCGATTGACAGATATCCTTCGGAAAAGGAACTTCACTAGCAGATAAGGTATGGATAAGGAAGGGCATGGGAATATGTCGGGAACATTGTATATATGTGCTACTCCTATCGGTAATCTTGAAGATGTAACCTTTAGAGTTATAAAGACTCTTGGGGAAGTTGATTTAATCGCTGCAGAGGATACCAGACACAGCAGAAAGCTGTTAAATCATTATGGAATTAAGACACCGATAACGAGTTATCACGAGCATAATAAAATAGAAAAGGCAAAGCATTTGATTGAGCAGCTGCTTAAAGGTAAAGATATTGCCCTTATTACGGATGCCGGAACACCGGCAATATCAGATCCGGGTGAAGAGTTGGTTAAGCAGGCTTATGATGCAGGAGTTAATGTGACATCTCTTCCGGGACCTTGTGCACTTATTGCTGCTCTTACCTTATCAGGGCTATCTACAGGAAGGTTTGTATTTGAAGCATTTCTTCCTTCCGATAAGAAAGAGAGAATCAGAGTTCTTGAAGAACTTACTTCTGAAACACGGACAATTATTTTATATGAAGCTCCCCATAGGCTGAAAAAAACATTAAATGAGCTGTATGAGGTATTGGGGAACAGAACTGTCACAATTGCCAGGGAGCTTACAAAGATACATGAGACCATATTAAGGACAAGCCTTGAAGATGCGATTGCTTCATATGACAGCACAGAGCCTAAGGGAGAATATGTGCTTGTTATTGAAGGTATATCATGGAGTGAACTGGATATACAGAAGCAGAGTATGTGGGAAGGAAAGACCATTACTGAACATATGAATATTTATATGGATCAAGGACTGGAGAAGAAGGAAGCCATGAAAGCAGTTGCAAAGGATAGAGGCATCACTAAACGTAAGGTATACGAGGCTCTGATTGATGCAAAGCAAA
>DUQV01000159.1 GCA_012837605.1 Clostridiales bacterium
AAAAAGACCTTGGCTTTATCGATTATTTCTGATTTTAGCTTTCTTGCTTTAATAATATCATCAATAGCTAACTCTCCATTTTTTTGAAATAATGCATATTCATCTTCAGTTAGTCCAAGAGTATTATACGGAGCACCTTCTATAACAAGAGCTAATAATTCGCTTTTAGAAATATCTCCTTGCATATATAATTCTATTGGTGTTTTTTGGCTCATAATTAAACCCCTTTAATTTTTGTTAAATTATATCATAATACGTAAAATAACACAAACATGTAGATATTAAAAAGATCTTATATTATACTTTATTTAGATGTGTAATTTTCTAAGATATCGTAATTACGATAAAAAAAGGAGGCTGTTTATGGGATGCTTGGGAAATATTATTTGGTTTATATGCGGAGGGTTTATTAGTGGTCTGAGCTGGCTTATAGCGGGATGCCTGTGGTGTATTACTATAATCGGGATACCCGTTGGGGTCCAATGCTTTAAATTGGCAGGCTTAAGCTTCTTTCCCTTCGGAAAAGAAGTGGTCTATGGAGGGGGAGCAGGTTCGCTGTTACTTAATATAATCTGGCTGGTTTTTACGGGGATACCTTTAGCCATTGAATCAGCCATATTTGGGGTGCTTCTATGTATAACCATTGTTGGAATACCTTTTGGATTGCAGCACTTTAAGATTGCAAAGCTTGCTCTTATGCCTTTTGGGGCAAGTGTTAATTAGTTCCCGTATGAATTGGGGTAAAACAAAGGTACAACAGCATCAAAATTGTTTTTATAGTAATCAGCCCTTGGCATATATCCGTAACAATACTCGCCATTATCATCATTATATGAAACATATACTTTATCCTCTATAATTGCCATTGGATTTATTGCTGAGGTTCTTTTTCCTATAATCGATATTTCTTTCTTTGCCAAGTCATAATATTTATAAGTCATTTCGCTTCCGTTACTTATCGTATAGGTGAGTCTGTCGCGGTCTGCTATACAAACAGTTATATTGGGTTCATCAACCAGTAATGTCTTTTCTCCTGTTTCGAAATTGAATTCATATATTTGTGTTGTTTCCAAAGCTCCGTCTAGGAGATATGCATAATGTCCGTTAAAATCCTTTATTTCATAATTCCGTCCGGAATAAACACAGTTATCCTCTCCTGTATTTAAATCATAACACCATATGCTTATAATTAAATGCTGATAGATATAATCATATGTCTCAGGTAATGAATGATCTAATTTTTCATAATCAATTTTCATATCCATATTTAAATAACCGTAATATATCTTATTATTATCATAATGCAACTTAAACACTTCAGATCCGTAATCTTCTTTTTCGGGTATACGAATTACCTCGCCATTCCGTAAGTTTATTATTGAAAGACCCGATATCGGTTTCTCAAGTTTCAAAGATTTAAAATCCTCTGTTCCAAAATCATAGGCGTTTTGATAAGCACATAATAAATAATTCCCTTCATAGGCTGCATTATATATAAATTGAACATTATCTAGGTGTGCAAGCTCCCTACGGTTTCCGCCGTTTTTATCCGATTCGTATATCCTATACTGACTTACCCCATCCTTGTATACAAAATAAAGCTTATCATGATATATAGCGGGCAGCAATGCACTCGAGGTTACTACTGCATTACAAGTTTGATCGTCAATATCCCCTTGCACTTTATTGTGCTGACAGTCGGGTTTATCACAAAGCACGACACAATTTCGACTTTTAGCATCCCCATATCTTAATAAATCATCTACACAAAAGACTATTCCATTCTTGGTGTATCCGCAAAACACCTCGCTCTTAACCGTTTCATCGGATATATCCTTATTGCTGTCCTTAAAAAACAGAAGATAACTTCCTGCAGTCATTACTAATACTAATATTACAGTAAAGATAATGCAAAAGCATAACGTTTTTTTCTTCATAAGCCCCTTCCTTTCCTGCACTTTGCGATCTCCGCATAGTGGATCATGAAAATATATTTCCTATTAACAGTGGATTAAGCAGAACATATTTGAAGCCCGGAACTCCTATAAGAGCAATCAGAAGCGGCAAAACGAGAACTCCCGTGGATGCCAGCAATGAAGATATAAAACTTCTTGCCCTTACGGAAACATAAAAAACAACTAAGACTGCAAGCAGCAATCCGGTATATCTCATAAGAGAGATAATTGCCAGATATCCTAGGATAGTTATACAATCCGGAACTTTCGAGAGATGTTCCATACTGTTTGCCGATGCATGGATTGCCCTGACTCCGTATGCATGAAGCACATTATAAAATACCGGCAAATATGTTCCTATAAAAACCACGGTTGTGACAAAGGCTGAAATAATCAGCTTATAGGCAAAGGTTCTGCCTCTTCCTTTATAACCGGATCTCAGTAATATATACACACCTGACTGATATTCTATCGAATAAACATATGTAAGGCAGGCTATCAGCATAACGACTGCAATCAGCGAAAGCAAGATATCCTGCTTTCCGGCATTTTCATGTCCTGTTAACAGCTTATAGCCTGTATCATACAGAAACTGACCCTTCTTTAACCCTTTAAGATACTCTGCGTGTACTTTTACCTTATTAAAAGCTTGATGCGGGGCAAGAAGTTCCTGATATTCCATCATCAGATAAAAATCACTCATCCCCTGTGACTGCTTTGATGTATACTCATCAAGGAGTTCGACAAATCTATTATCCTCATCCCTAATAAAGGCCAGCTTCTCCTCATTGACAATCCCTTCAAGTTTTAGCATATACTGCTTATAATAAGCCCCGTTAATGTCGTTGAAATTCTCTTTAATCGGATTATATGCAGTAAAAATCATAATAAAGAATATGATAAGCAGTATCAGAGCCTTACCGGTAATGAATATTTTATGGCATTCATGCAGGAAGAGATTTACCGTTGGTCTGAAATGCAATGATTTCCTTGTCAGCAGATGTTTTACCTTGTCCCATAAATCGGATTTACCTGTCCGTATACTATACTGGCGGCAGTAACAAAAAATTGAAAAAAAGGAGAAAAACATTCCGGATAAAACAATTATAAAGCAGCTCAACAGAAGATAATTGACCGGTAAGGTAAATATATTGATGTTCAAGTAATGTCCAATTATCTGCCATGTATGAAGAAAACCGATTAAATTAATGTATTTTAAGAAGGACAAATAACTGCTGTGGGGAATGGCTCCGTACAAAATGCCGCTGATTAAGGCTATTAAAACCATCATAACATACAGTTGAATCGTATCCTTCGTATATACTGCCAGAAAAAATATAACTGATGCAATCAGAATATAAACCATTACTTTAAATAAAAGAAAAAGTAGTATATACTGTTTTAAAGTTATAGACAGATTGCTTCCTATATAACCGAAAACAGACTGTATAGGTCTGTTCATGTCACCGAAGCCATAGGTATTAAGGGCAAGAATATAATTCATACCGTAAAAAGATATAACAGCAAGAATACAGCCAATATAGGCAGTTAAAAGCTTTGATATAATCAGACTGCTTCTTCCCTTATAGGTGGAACGTAATAATATAAATTGGGATTGTTCCTTTTCTCTGGTAATTAGTGATATTACAACAACCGCAATAAACAATACTGCCAGTAAATCCGTACCAAGAAATTCTCCAAACATCTTTACTCCGTGCGAAGGTCCCGGGTCCAATTCACGTTCCTGAAGGGAATTAAAATCTTCTGCTGTCTTAATAATATTCTTATAACTGAAAGAACCGGGATCTGAGAATATGGATACCTCCTGGTACTTTATGGCGGTATCCTGTATACCTGCAAGGTATTTCGGATAGTTTATGCAGTTTTCAACCTCGGAAATGACATGGCTGTAAAGATTCATTTCTTTATATAGATTATCGGTATACACCAGATAATCTCCGTTATTATATTCATCCATCCATCGCGATATATCAACCTCATTACCATCCGTTTCCGTCTGTCTGACCAGCATGTCAATTACATTCTGTTCGTTTATGCTCAGTGTAGTAAAGAACTGCAGCTTCCGGTATTGTTCCTGAAGACGTCCCAATAATTCTTCTACTGGATACTTTTCCATATCTGCATAAATATGCTTATAAGCTTCTGCCGGATAATATCTTCCTTTATATATGGCATTTCTTTCATTGACATACTGCAGTACGCCATTTAGAATAATCAGCCCGATGCTCAGCAGCAATATGGATTTTTTGCAAAATATTTTAATAAACTCGTTCCATAGAATCTTCATATGGCTACAACCTCATCAAAGTAATGTAAATACAAATCCTCCAGATTCGGTTTCAAGGGCTGATACGATAAATCACTTGGAGCTTTATTCGAGACTATTCGTACATAGATATTGTCCTCATCCCTTGAAATGTTTCCGATTTTATAGGTCTTTCCAATATCTCCTAATGATTCCTTAGTAGTCTTTATTTCATATACCTTTCCTGAAATCTCATCGCATAAATGATACGGCGAACCTGCTGCTACTATCTGCCCTTTCTTAATCAAAAGCACCTCTTTTGCAATGTATTCAATATCAGAAACTACATGGGTGGCTATAATAACAATCTTTTGAAAAGCTATCTCAGAAATAATATTGCGTATCCTGATTCGTTCCTTCGGGTCAAG
>DUQV01000160.1 GCA_012837605.1 Clostridiales bacterium
GGCGATATGTCTTGCGCGCTTAACCGCAACAGTTAATGCTCTTTGATGCTTTGCACAGTTTCCGGTAATTCTTCTGGGAAGAATCTTACCTCTTTCTGAAACATATCTCTTTAATTTATTAACATCTTTATAATCAATCTCTGTATAATCCTTGTCTGCACAGAACACGCAGATTTTCTTCCTTCTACGGCTAAAAGTTCTTCTTTTACTTTGAGAATCAACTTTGTCATTCCGATTGACTGACATGCCATAACCTCCTAAATAAATTTTTTAATTACATTACTAACAACGGAGGTTTTACCTCCTTATCCGATATTTTTTCTATATAACAAATTAATTAAATGGTAGTTCTTCATCTATACCATCAGGAATATTCATAAATCCTTCTCCCATAGCTGAGCTGGGCTCAGGCATAAAATCCTTCTGGTAATCATTGCCGGCTGCATTAGGGCTGTTTGCTTTACTCTCAGCAAACTCAACTTCTTCTACCACCACATCTGTGGTATATACCTTTTGCCCTTCATTATTAGTATAACTACCTGTTTGAATACGTCCGACAGCAGCCATCTTCATACCCTGTCTAAAATATTTCTCTATAAACTCTGCTGTTTTACCAAAACTAACACAGCTAATGAAATCAGCATCCTGATTATCACCGGCTCTTTTAAATCTACGGTCTACAGCTAACGTATATCTGGCAACTGCAATCGCATTTTCCCCCTGTGAATATCTCATGTTGGGATCTCTGGTCAAACGACCCATTAATATCACTTTATTCATTTACTACTACCTCCCTTTAATAATTTGCCTTAGGTAGTACTCTTATGCATCTTTTTTAATGCACAAATATCTGATTACTTTTTCCAAAATGCGAACTCTTTGTTCAACTTCGCCGGGAACATTTGAATCAGCATCGAATTGGATGAAATAATAATAGCCTTCATTCATTTTTTGAATCTCATAGGCTAATTTTTTCTTGTCCCAGTCATCTACATTAGTGACTGTACCGCCAAATCTTGTAATGATTTCTTTTGCAGCCTCTAAGGTTGCAATTCTTTCTTCATCCTCGATTTTTGCATTAACAACTAAGGCTAATTCATATTTATTCATAGTTGCTTTGCACCTCCTTTTGGTCTCTGGCCCTTTTTTAATACAATCAATTACAAAAGTAATATCAGCATTTAAAGAGCAAGGAATTTTGTATAACATATCACAGGTAACTATATTAGCATAGGTTTAAGAATAATACAACCGTTTTTTTTACTGATTATTTTGATCTTTTGTAGTCATATTGCTGTACTCTGCTTATTCGTACAGCCTTTTATAATCTCTTAACCTTTTTTGCAGCAGTGTCAGAATATCCTCAGTATCCATATCTTTCGCCAGCTCAGTATGAATTTGAATTGCAGGCTGCTTAAAATACAGATTTCTTTTAGCAAGCCTCCATTTTGGAGTCGCCAGCTTAGAAATAAATTCCTTCCTGTTGTTTAGGATAATTCCTATGGTTTCGGTTTTGTGGTGCCTGATAATCTCAAAATCTTTGATTTCTTTATATGATATAAAACCAAAACCTGCCCCGGCAGATGAGCAGTCATTTATTCCATCTACGGAAATGGTCAGCAAAACCTTTTCCTTTAATGCTGCTGCAATCGCCATAATAAAGCCAATTAAAAATACAATCGCTGACATTAATCCCATAATAACAAGCAGCTTTTTATCCTTCATAAAACCATAGATACATACAGCTGCAGACGCTATAAGCATAAATAAATTAGCCATTGTCATCGCAAATGCTCTATGATTTGTCTCCTCAATAATAATATCACCCATTTGACCACCCTACATGAAATATCCTTCTCCATATTTACAACATACCTCTACCATTGTAAATGTCTTACTGAGTTTTTTCAAGCAGTATGTTTCTTAATGGTGACAGGCACTGTTACAAAAATGTTAACAAATCATCTGTGTGGTTAACATTTTTGCATTGGTGACAGGTACCTTCTATAATTTTCGATGCAATACCGGATCGTTTCTAATGCTTCCTTTGGACCGGCAAATTCATCAACAGCCGTGGCTTTGTTCTCCAATTCCTTATACACACTGAAAAAATGCCGCATTTCATTAAACAAATGCTGTGGTAATTCGTTTATATTCCTGTATATGTTGAAGTTCGGGTCATTAAATGGTATTGCAATGATTTTCTCGTCTCTCATTTCATTATCTATCATACTCATCACCCCTATAGGGTAGCATCTTACGAGTGATAACGGTTCAAGGGGCTCGGAGCATATTATAAGTACATCAAGAGGATCCTTGTCATCCCCATAGGTTCTTGGTATAAAACCATAGTTTTCAGGATAATGGGTGGATGTATACAGGATGCGGTCCAAAATTATCATTCCTGTCTCTTTATCAAGCTCATATTTTTTCTTACTCCCTTTTGAGATTTCAACAACAGCCACAAAATCATCCGGCTTTATTCTCTCAGGGCTGATGTCATGCCAAATGTTTCTCACTTCGCTCACCTCTAATATAAAGTTTTTATTTGCCTATTAAGTTCTATTATTTCGTAATACCAAGCAGATATGTTATTATAACATATTTTTTATTATATAAAAAGAAACCGGTATTGAAACCGGTTATTATATGGTGCCTGACACCGTTACAGAATTGTTAACAAATTCTCTGTATAGTTAATAATTTCTTAATGGTGACAGGCACCATCACATTTCCCTTGCCCATAGTAAGCATTCGGTCCGTGTTTTCTAAGAAAATGCTTATCCTGAATATACTTTGGTGCAGGCTCCATATCTCTGTTCAGCTGCTCGGTCATGAGGTTCATCTTGGCAATCTCCTCTAAGACTACGGCATTATGAACTGCCTCGGCAGCATCCTTGCCCCAAGTAAACGGACCGTGGTTCTTGCATAGTACCCCCGGTACAAACAGCGGATTAATATTTTTAATCTTAAATGTCTCTATTATAACAAGTCCTGTGTTTTTCTCATATTCACTACTGACCTCTTCCTCCGTCAGGCTTCTGGTACAGGGTATCTCTCCATAGAAATAATCCGCATGGGTTGTACCATAACAGGGGATGGATCTTCCAGCCTGAGCCCAAGCCGTTGCCGCAGGTGAATGGGTATGAACAATCCCGCCAATCTCAGGAAATGCAAGGTATAGCTCCAGATGAGTGGCTGTATCGGAAGAAGGGTTGTAGTTTCCTTCCACCTTGTTTCCTGACAGGTTCATGACTACCATGTCTTCGGGTTTAAGCACATCGTAGCTTACGCCACTTGGCTTAATAACAAACAAGCCCTTCTCCCTGTCAATTCCGCTGACATTGCCCCAAGTATATGTCACCAACCCACGCCTTGGAAGCTCCATATTAGCTTCATATACTTCATTCTTAAGCTTTTCTAACATAACCGCCTCTTTCCTTTATACGAGTAATCTATATGCTCCTGTGTGCCAATTTTGTTTAAGATCATTTTTTGCCACCTGTGTATACTACCGCATCACGTCAACCGCAGCTCTTTCAATTGCAAGTCCGGCGGAATAAAGCTTCATAAATTTCTCAAAGCCCTCCACATCCTTTTTATCAGGCTCAACAGTTTTTCCCTTCATATTAGCAAATACCCTCTCAGCAAGGTACTTATCAAGTGACTCATCCTTTTTCCTGCGGAGCATATAATCGGCCAAAAGTGCGATTCCCCATGCGCCGCCCTCACCGGCTGTCTCCATAACAGTTACCGGCGTATTCATGGCGGCAGCAAGAATCTTCTGACCTACTTTTTCTGTTTTGAATAATCCACCGTGTCCGAGTACACTGTCAACCTTTACATTTTCTTCCTTAAACAGAATGTCCATACCGGTCTTTAAAGCACCAAGTGCGGTATACAGATGTACCCTCATAAAGTTAGCCAAATTAAACTTAGAATCGGGCTTTCTCACAAATAAAGGTCTTCCCTCTTCAAAATGAGTGATATGCTCGCCGGAGATATATCCGTATGAAAGCAGGCCGCCGCAATCTGCATCTCCTTCCAGAGCTTTATTATATAGTGTATCATAAAGCTTAGGTACATTTACCTCTGTTCCCACAGCCTTAGCAAACTCTCCGAATATTGATACCCAAGCATCAAGATCAGATGTACAGTTATTGCTGTGAGCCATAGCAACCAAATCTCCTGCAGGTGTCACAACCAAGTCAATCTCCTTATGCACATTCTTCAGTTCATGTTCCAAAACAACCATGGCAAATACGCTGGTTCCGGCAGAAACATTGGCTGTTCTTCTTGCCACACTGTTCGTAGCCACCATACCTGTTCCTGCATCTCCCTCAGGCGGGCAAAATGGAATACCGGGCTTTAAATCACCGCTTGGATCAAGAAGCTTCGCTCCTTCCTCAGTAAGTCTTCCTGCATGCTCACCTGCCACAAGAGCTTTTGGCAGGATATCACGCAACTTCCATGGAAAGCCTTTATCTGCAATCAGTTCATCAAACTGCCTAATCATGTGCTCGTTAAAATCCTTTGTCTGCGTATCCACAGGGAACATTCCGGCACAATCACCAATCCCAAGAACCTTTTCCCCCGTAAGCATCCAGTGAACGTATCCTTCAAGGGTAATCATATAATCTATCTCAGGAACATGTTCCTCGTTATTAAGAATTGCTTGGTACAGATGTGCTATACTCCATCTTTGAGGAATATTATACTGAAACAGCTCGGTAAGCTTATTAGAGGCCGGTTCTGTAATTGTATTTCTCCATGTACGGAAAGGAACCAGTAAATCTCCGTTCTTATTAAAGACCATATAGCCGTGCATCATGGCACTGAAACCAATGGCACCTATGGTTGATAAAGTAATTCCGTACTTGCTCTCTACCTCTTCCTTCAGATTCCGATAACTAGCCTGAACACCTTCCCATATATCTTCGAGAGTGTATGTCCATATATTGTCAATATACCGGTTTTCCCAGTCATGTTTACCGGTAGCTATCGCTTCATATTCCTCATCCATAAGTACAGCCTTAATTCTCGTTGATCCAAGCTCAATTCCAAGAGTAGTCCTGCCTTCAGAAATGGCTTTTCTTCTTTTTTCAAGTACACTGTTTTCCACAATACCCCTCCAATCCTTTTAATATGGCTATAATTATATATCATATTTATACGAAGTAGTAACCAAAAAACCTTCGGTTTTTAAAGGTCCGGTTTACTGAACCAGCCAATCATCTGTAAGCAACTGAGTTCCACAGCAACTCGTTTTTAAAATTCTTAATGTTAGTATCTTTATCAATGTAAACCGCCTCGATACCCATAGCTGCCGCCCAATCACCCATCTGCTCTGCTGTTAAGTCAAATGAGAAGGCAGTGTGATGAGCACCGCCTGCAAGAATCCAGGCCTCGGCCCCTACCTCAAGATTAGGCATAGGTGTCCAGAAGGCTGTTGCTACAGGCAGATTTGGCATTGGCTTTTCGGTCTTTTTGCAAACCACATCGTTAATAATTAATCTGAAGCGGTTTCCTAAGTCAATAAGAGAGGTTGCAATAGCAGAACCTGTCTTAGATGTAAACACCAATCTTGCCGGATCTTCTCTTTCACCCATTGATAACGGATTAACCCTTATTCCAATACGACCGTCGGCAACTGAAGGACAAATCTCCAGCATATGAGCCTGAAGAATTCCTTCTTTTCCGGGAACCAGATTATAGGTGTAATCCTCCATAAATGATGTGCCTTTAGCATCCTTAATATCGGCAGTCATAATCTTCATCAATCTGACCATAGCTGCTGTCTTCCAATCTCCTTCGGCGCCAAAGCCATATCCCTTTTCCATCAGACGCTGTATTGCCAATCCCGGCAGCTGCTGAAGATTACCCAAATCACCGAAATGAGTTACAATGGCATGATAGTTCTTTTCTTTTAAGAATCTTTCAAATCCAATCTCAATGCCTGCCTGAACAGCCACATGCTTGCGAAACTCCTTCTCGTCCCTACCGTCCAAAATAATATCATACTTGCTGTAGTATTCTTCTACAAGTGCATCAATATCACCTTGTGATACATCACGAACATACTCACAAATCTCATTTACCGGATAAGCATCAATCTCCCAGCCAAATTTAATCTGAGCTTCAACCTTATCACCTTCTGTAACGGCAACATTTCTCATATTGTCGGCAATACGAAGCACACGAATATGACTGCTTTCAGTAATTCCTATTGCAGTTCTCATCCAACTCGCAATACGCTTTACGACATTTTCATGACTCCAATGACCCACGATAACCTTACGCTCCATACCCATTCGCGAAACGATATGTCCGTATTCCCTGTCACCGTGAGCAGATTGGTTCTCATTCATAAAATCCATGTCAATCGTGTCATAGGGTATCTCCTCATTAAATTGCGTATGTAAATGAAGCAGTGGCTTTCTGTATTCCTGAAGACCCAGTATCCATGATTTTGCGGGTGAAAATGTGTGCATCCAGGTGATTACGCCCGCACAGGTGTCATCTGCGTTTGCCTCGTTAAAGAGCTTACGAATCGATACACTGTCAATCAAAGTAGGCTTCCAAACCAGTTTAAACGGAAGCAAGCCTGTTTCGTTCATCTTTTCTACTATAATTTTTGAATGTTTGGCTACATTGGCAAGACATTCATCTCCGTATAAATCCTGTGAACCTGTTGCAAACCAAAATACATAATTTTTGCCGGTCATACCTCAAAACCTCCTTAAATAAATAATAATTTTACGTTCCTAATAACGGAGGTTTTACCTCCATCAACAGATAATATCTTCTCCATCCATTATTAAATAATGTAACAGGGGTTTTATCTCTATCTGAAAACCAAGATAATACCACTTAATAACATATTATATAAATATGCCAATAATAACAATTTCTAAAAACCGCTCATTAAAAAATAAAGTTACCTGTTCCGACAATAACCCTATTGTTTTAAAGAAAGAATTATTTTATACTATAATTCAAAGGAGGAAGGATTATGACGCTTAAAAATCTGTGCGAAGATATATCCTGTAACGATGCAAACATGTTGGGAGAAGGAAGCCAAATAGGCTCCCGCATTATGTGTCCTGAGTATTCGCTGCATATTGAAGACAGAAAAACCTATCCTCTTTCCCAAGATGAGCGGGTATTTGCCCTTTGCTGGGTCATTCATCCTGACAGAAAGCTTTATGGAACTATAAAACCTTCGGCTGTTTCCTTTTCCTACAGCTGTAGCTTTGAGTCAGACTGCAAAACACAGATGCATACCCATGAATATTTGGAACTGGCATATATTGTGTCTGGAACATTCCGTCAACGGATTCTGGGTAAGGATATAGTGTTCAGGCAGGGAGATCTCTGCCTGATTGATAAAAATTGTCTTCACCAGGATTATCTTAATACCGGTTCTGCATGCATACTTTTTATTGGAATTGCCAACGAGATGTTTGACAGCATAATATCTAACCCGGCTGCGGATGAACGTATAATCTCATTTCTTCAGACTGCACTGCTAAAGCAGAAAAACCTATGGCAATATCTGCACTTTAAGCCTAAGGATCCGTCAAGCAGCAAAATAGAAGAATATTTACTGGCTCTTATGCATGAGTTAATACACCATGATAAAGCTTCATCCTATATATGCCATGGTCTGATGATGCGAATATTTACTCTGCTTAGCTCCGGCTATGATATTTCATTATCCAGTAAAATGCAGAGAAAAATGAACTGGATTTTATATGAGGAGATTATAAGCTATATTAAGCAAAATTATCGGGATATCTCGATAAAGCAGCTTTCCGAGCATTTTCATTTTCATGAAGATTATTTCAACAGGATGCTAAAGTCCAAAACCGGTATGACCTATATCCAATATGTGCAAAACCTTCGACTTAAAGAAGCCGAAAGACTGCTGCGCCATACATCGCTAACTATAGATGAGATTGTATCTAAGGTAGGTTATTCTAATAAAGGTTATTTCTATAAAATTTTTGTTGAGAAAAACCACATGACTCCGGACAAATTCAGAA
>DUQV01000161.1 GCA_012837605.1 Clostridiales bacterium
CTATCTGAGGCAGTCGGATAGACTGTCCCAGAAATAACCCTGTGAAAGTGAAACATGATAGTCCTTTCTACTTAACAGCAGTTGATTGGGACTTAACCCGTCACCGGGGTTCAAGTCCCACTTTAGTTAAAAAAGAAGTAACGACTGACTTGCGTCACTCGCTACTTCTTTTTTAACTGCAGTTGAGGGGACTTGAACCCCTACCCGGTTAACCCGGACTAGAACCTGAATCTAGCGCGTATGCCAATTCCGCCACAACTGCATATTCATTAATCTTATACGGAACGAATTAGATTATAGCATAATGCCAATTTATTTTCAACAAGTAAATTAAAAAGAAAATCCAAAAAGCCAAAGGCTGCAGACCAAGATCAAAAACAAAAAACAACAATTGAAAATATATGTCGATGTACATATTTACCAAAAATATGCGTCATTAGCGATACATTTTTGTGCTGCACAACGTTTGCAAGTTTTGCTTATTTATGATATATTATGACAAAACAAAGACTTGTGAGGAACGAAATATGGACACTACGATTAGCTTTGGTGAGTGCTTAAAAGTACTGCTTCAGATTCGCGAATGGTCGGCATCCAGATTGGCAAGAAAGATTAACGTTGAACCGTCATATGTACGTATGTGGGTTAGGGGAGAGAGGATTCCTTCATTGCAGTCAGATTATGTGCAGATGATATCATCGGCATTATTTAGCGGTTTGGACTTAAGCCGTGATAAATCAGTTTTTGATGCCTTGCGTAAGTTTGCCAATTCTCTTGGCTTTGATAATAATAAGTCGGAATTGCTGCCCGAGGTGATAACAAGCATTCTTAGGAATGCACAGATATATTCTCTTTCAAGAAAACCTAAAAAAACATCCAATCTTAAAAAAGAGAAAAAGCAGAATAATATGGCGGACAATCGGTATATTGTAGGAGATGAAGGTTTTTTTCCGGAAAGAAACATACCATTATGTATTGACGGACGTTATTCTATACTATGTGCAATTCTGTCAGTTTTAAATTCATGCTTTAACAGACGCAACAATAAGCCCGGCGATATTATAATCACCTTTCAGAGTGATTCATGTATCTTTGAGGGATATCCGGTATTTCAAAAAGCATGGAATGACGCTATTAAGGAGTTAATGAAGAACAGATGGCTGATAAGATGCCTGTATAATATTAGCACGGATGTGAAGGACTCCTTTAAAATAGTTGAAACCATCATTGAATATTCAGGATATAAAGATTCTTTCTTACCTCTATATTTCCCCAATTATAATATATCCAATGAATACATGGAATTATTGACCATTAAAAACATTGGTGCGTTTATGTTGTTGAATACAGAAGGAAAAGACTGTGTTGATACGGCTTTGTACTATGATAAGGAAAGTATTATCAACAAACTGCATATGTATGCAACGAACATGTACCGATCAGCAGTGAATATACTTATACGATTTAATGATTTTTCAAGCTATATGGATTTTCTTACTGTAAACTGCAGAAAGATAGGTCATCTCCATGCAGTTTCACTTGACCTGTATTTTTATACAATTCCGCTGTCGATATGGAGAAAATATATTCTGGGTGCAATGCTTAGCAAAGAAGATACAATGAGAAGCATTAACAGAATAAAAGAATTATCAATGATATTTCATGAAGACATGAAAAAATACAAAACAAAATTTATCTGTCAGTTGGAAGCAATTGAATTAATGGTAGAATCATCTGAGTATTATTATACATATTTTAATCTTAAGCTAACACTTGAAGATATAGCGGAGCATTTGGAATACACAGTTTATCTGCTTAAGAATTATGAAAACTTTGAAATTGCATTAGTAAGTGAAAATCAATATGGTATTATTCTGCATCCAGTTGCATGGGAGGTAAGAGGAGGCCGTAGTGTAGGTATTGCATCAAATGACATGATAGATTATTTTTCTTATACTTATTCAGCTGTTACAGAAGAGACTGTTGCGGATGCATTCGACAATTATTTTCTGGATATGTGGAATAAGATAACCCCAAGATATCGGGACAAGGAGTTCGTTATTTCTTGGCTTGAAGATAAATTATCTTATATTAGAGACAAAATAGCAGAAAAAGCAATATAATATTTTGTTCTAAACTCTATAATGGGACATAATATAACACATATCGACATTAATATCTAATATTGTACAGTACAAAACTGTATCGTTTGTAACAAAACAATGTTTTTGTCTGCTATACTATAATCAGTGCCGGTAATCAGAGCACTGCTAAGAAAACATAGCTAATCAAAAGATGTTTTTACAGGGGATAAAAGCACATCTTATGTTGGCGGAATATGGAGGTTGTAAGATGGATAGGATAAGCTTTATAGAGTACAATGGTAAGAAAATATTTTATGTGGATTATTCAGATTTGAGTGCAGATATGTTAACGTCTTTTATAGCAGATGTAGAAAAACAGATAACTTCACAGCCAAAAAATTCAGTACTGTCATTATCAAATTTTGAAAACACACGTTTTAATGCAGATACAATAAGTAAGTTTAAAGCTATGACAGATGTAACCGGTGAATATGTTAAGGCCAGTGCTGTCATCGGAATAAAAGGATTGCAAAAAATCGCATATGATGCTGTTATGAGAATTTCCAAGACAATGGCACCGTTATTCGGCAGCAAAGAAGAAGCAATGAACTGGCTTGCAAGTAGAGATTAGTTAAGAGAACCGGTAAGTATAATTTTTATTAACAATATAATATTTTCGATTATTATCTCACGTGCTGAGAGTAATAAGCCTACCTTTTAAAGCTCCCATCGAATCATTTGATTTGATGGGGGCAGTTCTTTTATTTGTTGAGCTGTATTTATAGGTTTTATGTCAATAATAATATTTTATCAAGGCCGGTATAAATTATATGTTTTTTGCTAAATATAGCCTTGAGGTGATTAATTTTATGGAGATTCTATGGAAAGAAAACGGAACATTTAAAGAGGAAGGAACAGAAAGAGGAGAGTCCTTGTGGATTCAAAAACAGTACCGCGACAGTGATACTTTAGAAAACCGGCTTAGCAGCGGCATAATATGGCCTAGTCTTAAGGGTGATATAAATACTGAAGTGGCAGTTATCGGAGGGGGTCTTGCAGGTGTACTGACGGCATTCCTTCTGCAGCAGAGGGGAGTTCCGGTTGTGTTACTGGAATGCAGAAAAGTGGGTGGCGGCATTACGAAGAATACCACTGCAAAGATAACCTCCCAGCACAGTCTGATATACAAAAAGCTCATAACATACAAGGGAGAGCAAAGAGCTTGGGAATATGCCGCGTTAAATCAGAGGGCAATTGAAAAATACAAGGAAATAATAAATAATCACAATATTGACTGTGATTTTGAAATACTTCCTAATTATATATATACATTAGACGACGAGCAGAAAATTAGGCAGGAGGTTGATGCTGCACTAAAGCTGGGACTTCCGGCGGTGTTTACCAAGGAAACCACTTTACCCTTTAAGGTTAAGGCGGCTATTCGGTTCGATAATCAGGCACAGTTTCATCCTCTTAAGTTTCTTGATGCGATTGCGGCACATCTAAATATATATGAGAATACCCGCGTGACCCAGATTAATAAGAACGGATTGATCTTAACAGATAAAGGAAGTGTAAAGGCGAGAAAGATTGTAATAGCTACCCATTATCCGTTTATTAATGTGCCCGGGTATTATTTTATAAGGCTTCATCAGGAGCGTTCATATTTGGTGGCATTGGAAGGATGCGGAAAGGCAAAGGACGATTTTCATGGAATGTATCTGGATGCGGATCAGAACGGATTTACATTCAGGAAATACAAGGATTATATAATTCTTGGAGGTGGTTATCACAGGACCGGCCAGTATAAACCGCCTAATTCCTATGAAAAGATTGAGAAAGCGGCAAAGAGATGGTACCCGAATTCTTCAGTAAAATATACATGGTCAAATCAGGATTGTATGACACCGGACCAAGTACCTTATATAGGAAGATATTCTGTTCGGACACCGAACATCTATGTTGCCACAGGGTTTAACAAGTGGGGTATGACAGGCTCCATGGTATCGGCTATGATTCTCAGCGACATGATTACCGGCAGACAGAATGAATATAGAAAGGTTTATATTCCAAGAAGGCTGATGCTGTCAGGCAGCCGTGTATTTATTAAGGATGCCGCCATAATAACCATTAGCCTGTTATCAGAACATCTTAAGATTCCTCATGACAAATTAAAGAATATTGAGAGAGGAAAGGCAGGAGTTATCAGGTATGACGGTCAAAGAGTAGGAGTATACCGCGACCGAAATGACAAATACTACTTTGTCACTACCAAGTGCCCTCATCTTGGGTGTAAGCTTGAGTGGAACCAGAATGAAATGACATGGGACTGCCCATGCCACGGCTCAAGGTTTGACTATCAGGGAAGAATGATAAACAATCCCGCTATGAGAGATGTGTTTGATTCAAGTGTAAAGAAAAAGAGTGGGATTTAGAATTAATCAGATGCACACGCGGCTGGTTAGATAGCTTAAGGTGTTGACATCAACA
>DUQV01000162.1 GCA_012837605.1 Clostridiales bacterium
CTGTGGTTATTGCCTTTCTGAAAACGTCAAGCGTTAGGAGGAAATGACTAATCCACAGCGTCTGTGAAAATTATAGCATTAAGTCCTTGGAGAGGGACTATAAACACTACTACTTTATAATACGAGGATTATATTATGTTTCGTTTATGGGCTAAGATATTTAAGGATAACAGAATGATAAAGGATATGGTTGTGTGTAACGACAACCCTAATCTGCGCAGGACACAGAAGATATTTGCAGCCATTGATGATATCTGTCATGAATATGATTTATCAAAACCCATATGGTTGGAATCGACTATTGCTAATTTTAAAAGGTATGACAAGACAAGATTTATTCAGGATAATTTCATGGAGCCGATTGATTTTGATTATCTTGAGATTCAGGTCATTGAGGAGGATTAATATGAGAGGGAGAAATCTGAAACGGTTTGGGATTCTCCTTCTTTGCATTTTTATCTGCTCATGCAGCTCATGCAGCAAGAAGGAAAATCCGGATGAATTAAATACACAGGATTACGATATGAATGTAGAAGATATAAATAATGAGGATATCAGTATGTCGGATAATGAGAATCTGCAAGGGAATAATGACCTGACTATGCATGAAAATGAAGGAGAAGATTATACTCCGGATGTATATGAAGCGGAAGGGGAGGATAATAATATGTTGGCATTTGGGACTGAGGATCCTTTAGCTGAGCAAAAGGATATAGAAACAGAAACAGAAGAACCTTTATCGCATAATGATATAAACTATGCAGCAGGAAGTACAATATATGCCGACAATCTTAACCAAGAGACTTTGAATTCCCTATTTTATATAGAAGAGTTGGACCAAGAGTTAATAGACTATATTACAGGTAAGTCCTATAAGGAAGGAGCCGATATCCCGTATAGTGATCTCAGATATATCCGTGTTCTTCACGTAGGCTTTGACGGATTAACCCACGTTGGGGAAATGATCGTAAACAAAGCCATAGCACAGGAGGTTACAGATATTTTCAGAGAGCTTTACGAATTGGAATATCCTATCGAGAAAATGCTTCTTGTAGATAATTATGATGCGGATGATTTGGCATCTATGACCGATAACAACTCATCAGCTTTTAATTACAGGTTCATTGAAGGAACTGCCAAGCGTTCGGTTCACAGCTATGGACTGGCTATTGATATCAATCCTTTATACAATCCTTATGTACGAACAAAGGACGGTGTGTTAGAGATACTCCCGGAAAATGCCGCAGAATATACGGACCGTTCAGCAGACAATATTTATTATATCAGAAAGGATGACCCTTGCTATAATGCATTTGTAAACAGGGGCTTTACATGGGGCGGAGAATGGAAGAACAGTAAGGATTATCAGCATTTTGAGAAGAAGCTGCCAGACTGACGATGAGGTTTATTGCCTCTACAAGTAATTGATTTTAAAATAGCGGAATGATATAATGAGACGGTATAAGACAGGTAATGTAAGTGGTGTGCTGATAGAAAGGAAGCTATGTATGTCGTATATGGCTCTTTACCGAAAATTTAGACCTGACAACTTTGAGGATGTTAAGGGTCAGGATCATATTGTTACTACACTGAAAAATCAAATAAAGTCAGGCAGGATTGGTCATGCCTATCTGTTTACCGGAACCAGAGGAACCGGCAAAACTACCGTGGCAAAGCTATTGGCTAAGACCGTAAACTGTGAGAACCCGCATGAAGGTAATCCCTGTAATGAATGCAGCTTATGCAAGGGAATAATGTCAGGCACATCCATGAATGTAATTGAGATAGATGCAGCCTCAAACAACGGCGTTGAGAACGTTAGAGAGATTGTTGAGGAGGTCAGATATTCGCCTACAGAGGGCAAATATAAGGTATACATTATAGACGAGGTTCATATGCTTTCAGCGGGAGCTTTTAATGCCCTGCTAAAGACCATCGAGGAGCCTCCCTCCTACGTGATATTTATACTGGCCACAACGGAGGTTCATAAAATCCCTGTCACCATATTATCAAGATGCCAGAGGTATGATTTTAAGAGAATAAGCATAGATACCATAACGGAGCGACTTCGTGAGCTGATGGATGAAGAGAAAATTGAGGTTGAGGATAAAGCTCTGCGATATATAGCAAGAATGGCGGACGGATCTTTACGGGATGCTCTTAGCTTGCTTGATCAGTGCATTTCCTTTTATCTTGGTGAGACGATAACCTATGACAATGTTCTGGATGTACTTGGAACCGTGGATACCAAGGTGTTCTCACTGCTTCTTAAGACAGTTAACAATCAGGATGTACCCGAATGTATACGAATACTTGATGATGTAGAAAGCGGCGGTCGTGAGCTTTCCCAGTTTGTTATTGATTTCGTCTGGTATCTGAGGAACCTGCTCCTTGTGAAGACCACAGAAAATGTAAATGACATTATCATAGATATGTCCACTGAGAATCTGATGCTGCTTAAAACAGAAGCACAGTCCATGGACGAGGATATTCTGATGAGATATATCCGGATATTTTCAGAGCTGTCAAACCGGATTCGTTATGCTCCCAGGAAAAGAGTGCTGCTTGAGATGGCGATAATAAAACTGTGTAAGCCTCAGATGGAACAAAATTATGAAGCACTTATAAATCGCATTAAAATATTGGAGGACAGGCTGGAAAAGGGTTTTGCGGTAAGTGCTGATGATGCAAAAAGCAAGAAGCCCATGAAAGAGCCTGAGCCGGTTAAAAAGGAAGAGATATTACCGGAAGCTCTTCCGGAGGATCTCAAAAAGGTTGCAGGCATCTGGAGTAATATAAAAACACAGATTTCAAAGAAAGCACCTGCTCTTGGTCTGACACTTAATAATGCCACCTTAAGCATAGATGATAATAAGGGGCTTATGATTGTGGTGGAGGATTCATTTGCCAAGGATCATGTGAGCAGCGA
>DUQV01000020.1 GCA_012837605.1 Clostridiales bacterium
CGGGACTGGCAAGTATGTGCGGCTGAATGCTGAAGGAAGAAGAATATCGGAAAGCCGTATGCGGGAAAACTGCACGTACGGTTTGATGAGGGGGCGGTGGTAACCCCACTGCTCTACTCTATCAAGGCTGTAAGTCCTAATTTTACTGGGTTTGTAGAATTACATCTAAGTTGTCTGCTCGACTTTACAAATGAATCCAATTTTATCTTGACAATTATGCTTTTACAATTTATAATTTAAGCAAAATTGTCAACAGGGGATGATACGATGACTGGCACAGAAAAGCTGGAGGCTTTGATTAAAAACAGTAAAGGCGTAATCACTGCAAAGCAGGCAGCAAATCATGACATCCATAGGGAGTACTTGAGTGAATTTGTCAGGAAGGGTAAGCTTGAACGTATTGCTCATGGTATATATATTACGCCGGATGTATGGGAGGATAAAATGTTGATCCACCAATTACGTAAAAATAAAATGGTATACTCCCATGAAACCGCTTTATTTTTACATGATTTAACCGATAGAGATCCGGTTGCTTATTACGTGACAGTTCCAACAGGATACAATACCAGCAAGCTAAAGCAAGATGGACTTATTGTATATACCATCAAAAAAGAATTGCTTGAACTTGGAATCTGTACCAAACAGACCACCTTCGGAAACGACATAAGAACATATAATATGGAACGCACTATTTGCGATATTCTTCGGGATAGAAAAAACCAAGATGTTGCAGTAGTATCAGATGCACTCAAAAGATATGTACGAAGATCGGATATAGACCTTAACAGATTAATGAAATATGCCGGTATATTAAGAATTGAGAAAGTTTTGAGAAATTATTTAGAGGTGCTACTATGAACACATCAACTCAACTGAAGGCACTGATACGAAATATAGCAAAGGAAAAAAGCGTGCAAGCTGAAATAATATTAAGAAACTTTATGCTTGAGAGGTTATTGGAATGGATATCTCTGTCCTCCTTCCGTGATAAATTCATATTGAAAGGGGGAATGCTGATTGCGGCAATAGTTGGTATCGATACCAGATCCACAATGGATATGGATGCTACTATCAGGGGTATTCCGTTATCCGAAACAGCGCTGGCGGAAGCAATGAAAGAAATATTAGTTTGTCCTGTAGATGATGGAGTGAAAATGACCCTAAAAGGATTTGAAAATATTCAAGACGAATCAGAGTATCAAGGGATCCGAGTATCAATTGAAGCAATTCTTGATAAAACAAGACAAGTCATGAAAGTAGATATTACTACAGGCGATAAAATCACTCCAAAGGCAGGTCTCTGTGTCCTTTTTTGTATAAGGTATTTATCCGCAGATGAAGTATCTATAGATAAATATGACTTTATAAAATCATTGTTTTTATCTTGGCAACGTGATTTGGTATATAAAAATAATTAGAGTTGAGATTATGGAAATGCTTTTAACTTTATAATATAGAAATAGTAAATATTGTTGAATACATAGTAAATTTTCTATATAATGGAACATATTAATGCGTATGGATTAGGGTTCTGATATCTATTCCGAATATCACAAAAATTGAGCTTAAAAAGGAGACCAAGATAAGTATGAAAAAATCAATGTCCAAAGGAAATAAAGTTTTGTTTATCATTCTCGGAATCATACTTGCTTTGGTACTGTTCGTTGCGGTTGTCATTATTGTAAACGCACCGACAAATGTCAAAGCAATGAACAGTGCAATTGATACCGCGATTGAAACAATTAAAATAGAATATACAGTTACCGAAGTGGACTGCGGAGACTATAGTACCATGAGGGTATACGGTATTATGAAGTTTGATGTAAAGCAGTACGATGTGGAAGGGGTCGGCAATCTTTCGGTAATGACCATGAATATGGGTGTTATGCAAATGGCAACTGTTGTGCTTACACCCGTCTACCGGGATATACCGTTGATTTCAATGGACTATATGTATATCCTCGGCAACAGAAAATGCTATCTGGAGTTCTACGATCTTATTCTTGATAAAGAAGGCGATTATAAGGAGCTTATCAGCGATCTGGAAGCTGTTAAGACAAAATACGATAATCTTGACGACGTTACTCCGACAGCCGCATGGTATGACGCACTTAAAACAGTAGGTATCTATAAATCCGGCACAAAAGCAAACGATATTGAATTCAACAACATTCTTGTTGACGGTATAGGAACCGTACTTTCCTATTCAAAGACTCTTCCTGAACTCACCGGTGATGACAGGGCGGAAAAAATCAACCTGCAAAAGAGTTACTCTGACGGACTGATTGAAAATGGCGGAGTTTCCACAGATGCATTCGTAAAATCTCTAGGGGCGGAGACAACCAAAGATTTTTTTGACAAGGTACTGTTCAAAGCGGAATAAACCTTGATGATTTGCACATCCTCTAACCACCTATGATTGGTATGGAATATTCGAGTCTAAAGATCTGCTGACTTGAAAAAGCAAATTCCATGCAGTCTAAAAATTTTTTCTATAAATAGAGATTAACTAGGTCTTCTGTGATAAAATATAAAATCATTAGGGGACCTAATATTATGGTCATAGTTTCTCCGTTAAAATTAATGAAGCAAAGAAAATTTCTTTACCGATAAATAGTGTTTACCAACTTTTATTCAATAGGGAGAGAAAATTATATGGAAAAGTCCAAGGTAGTGCTTGCTGTTTGCAAAAACTATGATGAAGAAAAAGTATATGCAGCGGTTAGGGATGCGGTTACGACTCTTGGCGGCATTAGCTGCTTTGTAAGTTCTGAGGAGAATATCCTTGTTAAGCCCAATCTGCTTTACCCGTCAAAAGAAGAAAAATGTATAACGACCAATCCGGTCGTTGTAAAAGCAGTACTTCGTCTTCTCAGTGAATCGGGCTGCACAAGTGTAAAGGTGGGTGATTCTCCGGCCACCGGCAGCTGCAGGCAGGCTATGAATCAACTCGGTTTGTCGGAAGATCAGCTTTACGGCACAAAAATTGCCGATATGTCTCATGAAGTCTTTGTTGAATATACGGAGGGAAAGGCGGCAAAAGGCTTCTGGTTATGTGATGATGTTGTGAAGGCCGATGCAATTATCGGGTTATGTAAGATGAAAACCCATGCATTTGTTAAAATCACCGGCGCTGTAAAAAATATGTATGGGTTGATCTGTGGCATGAGAAAAGCACGTGGTCATGTTATCTATCCAAACGCGGCAAAGTTTTCCACAATGATTGCGGATATTCATCGCCTGGTAAAACCACGCCTTCATGTGATGGATGCTGTTGTCGCCATGGAAGGCAACGGCCCCGGCTCCGGAACTCCGACAGATATGGGGCTGATTATTGTTTCTGCGGACCCGGTGGCTATAGATACAGTCTTTGCGCGACTTGTAGACCTAGACCCTGTTCTTGTCCCTACAAATACTCGGGGAATGGTTGCAGGAATCGGAACCTGCAGAGAGAGCGAAATAGAGCTGAAGCTTCTCGATGACGGATTGCTTACAGATATAAGCTTTGAAGAAATGTTTGCACGCTTTGGGAGAAAGGATTTCAATGTGTGCAGGGAGAAAGACAAGGTCAGTATACTCAGCCTGCTGTCCAAGATTACCGGCAGATTTATGCGAAGGCCTTATATTGATGCGAATAAATGTGTAAAATGCGGTGTATGTGTGGATCATTGTCCAGTGGATGGTCGTGCCGTAACATTTAAAAACGGAAAAGATAATATTCCTGTCTATGACTATGGAAAATGCATCCGGTGTTATTGCTGCCAAGAGATTTGTCCACAGCATGCAATAAAAGTAAGGTAATGAAAAAACGCTATGCGCTGTGTATGAGATCAAAGAGGCATTAGTATGAGTGGTAAAAAAGTAACACCCGAAATAGTTAAAAGGAGGTTCGGCTGTTGATGGCGGTTGAGAGATTAATGTCAATCGATAAAGAACAGTTGCCCGAAGCGGCAAAATCCATAAGCAGTTCTGAATTGCCGGGCATTGTTGAACTTTTGGATGAAAAGGATGACAAAATCAGGTATCAGGCATTATTGCTTCTTCAGTATCGCTCCCGGCTTTTTGATGATGTTTATCCATTTTGTGAAAAATTCAGGTTGAAGCTGAAGGATAAAAATTCATATCAGAGAAGCATAGGTATCATGCTGATTGCTTATGGATTGACGGAGAATCGGCGGAGATTAAAGGCTTGAAGTAGACTAAAATATTAATGACTAGTGTCATAGAAAGATTATTGTTGCTAAGGGATAAGTATAAAGTTAAATACCAGTATGAACTAAATTCTATTTTATATCGTGACCAATAGGATTAATAGAAATAATTACAAGAAAGTGCTATAATTATATCAATGACGGGTTTTTTGATGTTATTGACATTTTTTCGTGTATATATAAGTGGAAAAGTCCGGGTGCTTTATGTCGGACGAAATACCGCAGTTGATTGGGAAAGCGAGGCAGGAATATGCAAATTAGAGAGATTTGGCCGTTTTTGCTTCCGGGGGTATTGCTTCAGCTATTGATGCAGATCCTCTTTATTGTTGAGGGTGTGAGAGAAGATAACCGAAAGCCTTTGCACCGCACCCTATATATCTTATCTGTTGCGGTTTTTGGCTTAGCCGCCATTGCCTTTCATTTGTTCCGTGCCGAAAAATATACGCCCAAGGATACTACTGCCAACGAAGTGGAAAGGGCTAACCACCTCTCAATCAAGGGTATTTTTTTTATTCTATTGATTGCATATCAAGTGATGGGACTACATATGCTGGCGGAGAATGCCGGAACTGCAGCGTATAAACCATTGCTTTGGCTGCTAACAATCTCTTTTCTTATTATGCTCCTGTACAATTTGCTTCCCGAAAAAAAGCGACTTATAGCCGAACCTCTTTTACCGGTGCTTCAGCTTATCTTATGCATTCCGATTCAATGTCTGGATATTTCCGGAGACAATTTATTTCTTTCCATCATTGCCGGCTTCAGTGCAATCAATCATGCATCGCTGCCCCGGGCGAAGGTATATGGGATTGGGGCTTTGGGTGCTTATCTTTGGGGCAGTTCGGCAAGAACTGTATTTTTATCCCAAAGTGCCGAAATGAGTGATTTGGTTCGGTATTTTTTCGTTAACACGATTGTAGTTCTTCTTGCTCTGCTTGCGTTTTACACATTAAAAAAACAGATGATTACAAGCGTTAAGTTGGAGTCTGCCCTCCGTACGGTAAATGAGCAATCCGAAAAGCTGAAAAGCTTAGCTGTAGTAGAAGAACGAAACCGCATTGCTGCCGAAATGCATGATACGGTCGGTCATACGCTGACCGCGGCTGTACTGACATTGGAAGCGGCGGAGGGACTTGTATCGGAGCCGCAGGCGGTGCAAAAACTGCGTCAGGGAAAAGAGCAGGTACGGCGTGGGCTTTCGGAGCTTCGTGCCTCCGTCAAGGTGGTTAGGGCGGGTAATAAAACAGATTTTGCTGCAGCCCTCAATCAGCTTTTACAGGAAATACGTTCTGATACCGGACTTGTTATTCAAACCGTTATGGAATCAGAGATTAACTTACCACTGCTGCATGTGGGTATTCTTCTCTCAGTGATAAAGGAGTGCGCAACTAATGCCATCAAGCATGGACATGCAACCGGGGCGGAAATCCTGATTGGCGAGCATAATGGGCTGCTGCGGTTTGCCTTTACCGATAATGGCTTTGGAACTGATACGATAAAATCCGGCTCCGGACTGTCTATCATGAGGGAGCGTATACAAAGTCTGGGCGGGACGCTGGATATAGAAAGTGCGCCGGGAGAAGGATTTACCATCAGCCTTATTATTCCCACTGCACAAAGAAAGGAGGATACAGAGTGAATCAGATCACGGTTCTATTGGCAGATGACCAAACCATCATCCGGGACGGGCTGCGGGCACTGCTTGAAGCAAATCCTGATATTCAAGTTATTGCTGAAGCTAAAGACGGTATGGAGGCATATGAACAAACACGCATCCATCGCCCACAGGTCGTTCTTATGGATATTCGAATGCCACAGATAGGGGGTGTGGAAGCGACACGCCTGATAAAGCGGGATTTCCCCGAAACGACGGTATTGATATTAACGACGTTTGATGACGATGAATCCATTCTTGGTGCAATTGCTCATGGTGCTTCAGGGTACCTGCTCAAGGACATCAGCGGTGCGAAGTTGGCTGAAGCCATTCGTGACGCCGTGCGGGGCAGTGTCATTTTACCGGGGAACATAGCCGCAAAGATTACAAAACATATTGGCAGGCAAGGACGGGCTGAAACATCTCTCTCGGACTTTACACAGAGAGAGCAGGATATTATTCGCCTGCTGATGCAGGGAAAAAGTAATCAGGAAATTGCACAGACACTTTTTCTGACTGTCGGTACAGTCAAAAATTATATTAGTCAGATATACAGTAAAGCGGGGATTTCAGACAGGGCAAACGCTGTCCTGTTTTTTAAGGAGTTAGGATTTTAAGACATAGATTTTTTAGCGACGGAAGCTGCGGCTCCCTTTTTTATTACCTCATATATGACTCCGGTAACTTATCATATGACCACTCATTCCTCTATACTGAACATAGAAAAACCGATAATCGTGTTCAAAGGGGTAATAAAAATGCGGCTGATGAAAAGTTTCCTTAGGAAAATAGCACAGTTTCTATGGCATCTGGCACGGGAATATGTCCATCCCTGTTTTTATGCAGACGAGAAGCGTGAAGCACAACTAAAAAAAGCACAAGTATGTTATGAGGTTAGAGAAATCATAAAAAGGCATCAATTGCATTAATACAAATTAATTTAGGGAGGTGAATCGCATGAAAAAGCAAAAGATATCAGAGATTTTTAATATGGGTACAGTCATTGGATTGAGTACCGCCGTCAGTATCGTGGTGGGGGCATTACTGCAAAATGTGGTGCTGTGCCTGTTCATTGGCGCCGGCATAGGCGTGGTAATTGGCGCAATTACAAAAAACCGCGGGGAAAAAGCCCAATAAGTAAATAAGAGGTATTTCATTATGAACGAATTTGTGATTACAAAGGATATGCTCCTGATTCTCTCTCCCCTTATTCTGCTTCAGCTTGGTCTTGTAGTATACTGTGGCATCAAAATCTTCAGAGAAGGTGTTCAAAACCTGAACAGGTGGGCATGGCTTTTTATCTGTCTGCTTGTCAATATAATCGGTCCGGTTTTATTCCTCTTGGTGGGGAGAAAGAGGGAATTTAAATGATTAGTGTAAAGGGACTTATGAAAGATTTTGACAGCTTCATAATGGAGGTGCGGATATGCAAAACACAGTATTATTCAAAGAACATAAAATATGGGCATGGTTTATCCTATTATCCATTGTAATCGGTTTACTTCTTGCCTTGTTCTCCGGTAGTCTGCAATTCAAGCGTCCTATGGGTGCCGATATGCCACTTGACGAATTCAAGACACATATGGATGAGCGTATTTCCGTCCTAATGAAGATATATGAGATACCGGGCTGCAGCATCGCACTTGTAAATGACGGAGAAATCGTATGGACTGAGGCGTATGGTTATGCGGATGTAGAAAGCGGCAGGGCGTTGACAGTCGATACACCTATGAGTGTGCAGTCTATTACAAAATCAGTTACAGCCTGGGGAATAATGCGGCTTGCAGAAAAGGGCTTGATTGACCTGGATGCTCCGGTATCGAAGTATTTAAAAAGCTGGCAATTTCCTGATTCGGACTATCCGACAGAAAAGATTACAATACGTCAGCTTTTAAGTCACACTGCAGGGATGCCGCTGGGCGATTTCAACAATATTTATGCACCTGATGAAGTGATGCCCTCTAGCCGGAGCGTGATGACAGGAGAGGCGGTACCTGAACGCGAGGCAGGAGCGGGATTTGCCTATTCCAATGTGGGTTATAATATTTTGGAAATTCTAATAGAGGATGTTACAGGACAAAGCTTTTCAGAATATTTGCGTTCGGAGGTACTTCTGCCGCTGGGCATGGAAAGTGCCACCTTTGAGATAGACACAACAGAGACACCTTACCCGCCTACGGGATATAACCTTAGCGGAAAGCCAGTGCCGGTCTATCTCTATCCCTCAAAGGCTTCGGGGGGTCTGTTTGCCACAGCAAATGATATTGCCCGTTTTGTGGCAGCGGGTCTGAAGGAAAACACTGTTCTAAATTTCGAAAGTGTCGAGCAGATGTATCAGCCCGAAAGTTATAAAATTGGGATTTACGGTTTAGTATTTGGGGCATATGGATTTGGGCATTTTATTGAAAAGCTGCCGAACGGTTTGAGCAGCATTTCCCATGGCGGTCAGGGCAGCGGCATCATGACGCATTTTCAATCAGTGCCGGAAACAGGCGATGCTGTCGTGATTCTCACAAACAGCCAAAGAAGCTGGCCGTTTATCGCCTATGTGCTCAGTGAATGGGCACAGTGGCGGTCATTTCCGTCCGTGGGTATGGGAAAGATTATCTGGGGGCAACATGGGATTTGTGCGGTTATCGGTATGCTGATTGCGGCAAGTCTGTTGATTATACTTAGGCGGATTATTGGCTTCCACCGGCAAAAACGGGCTGTATTCAGAGTGCTTCAAGCCGTGACAGCATTTATTCTGCTCGGAGTTCTGGTTTGGTGTGTTTTTCAAGAATATCTGTTTGTTACTTCGGTTTTTCCGGTTCTGTCCGTGTGGCTTGGGGTCTCGGTGTTTGGGTTCTCCATCGCTCTATTATTGTCTGCACTGCTGCCTGTACACCTAAGAAAGCCGGATAATCTCTAATGTCAGATTCAATTTCAAAGGTGCAGCTTCCGTTGTTATTACCTGATACAATACTTCAGTCACTTATCATATGACAGTTAATTTTTTTAATATATATATATAGTATATATAGAAAAACAGACTTCTCAGAGGAGGATTTACCATGAAAAGTGCAATAAATCAATACCCAATCATCCCATTCACACTGCGCTATATTGTCTTGCATACACTGACCTATCTGGCTTTCGGAATTATTTTTATGCTGGTAAGCCAATACTTTGAGTATTTTAAAAGTGACCCGATATTTGATATGGTGATGAAGCCCTCCGATGCACTCACTGTCCGGATTGCACCTCTCGTACAAGTAATTCGCGGTGCGCTCTTAGCATTTGCGATTTATTCGTTTCGCAAGGTCATAATCGGACATAAATGGGGCTGGCTTAAGCTTTTCGTTTTGCTATTTGTCCTTACCGGTATTGGAGCAGTAATAACAGGTCCGGGCTCAATTGAGGGATTTCTGTATACCCGATTCTCATTCAATCCGTTGATTGGATATCCGGAAATTGCTCTGCAAATGCTTGCGTTTTTCTGGCTGTTCTGCCGATGGCAGGGGAAAAGCATGCACAACAACAATAATTAATGCCAGACCTACAACAATCTTCAACTCTATTGAGGCACCAAGATTGTCAATAATGCAAAATGTCCACGGACATGTTTCGGTGGACAGATGTTACAGAAGATGACCCGAAGATATCAATTCCATCAACTCGAGCCATGTTGAGTGCATCGTCTTAATTACAAGGCTGTAAGAAGTACATCAATTTGGGATCATCAACCATACAATAAAAGGAGGAATATAATTATGGATGTTATTCAGGCAATCAACAATAGAAGAAGCATACGCAGATTTAAAAGTGATAAATTAAGCAGCGATGTTATTCGCAGCATTTTGGAAGCAGGCATTAAAGCACCGTCAGGCAAAAACAAACAACCTTGGGAATTCGTAGTCGTAACAGGGGATAAACGGTTTGAAATGGTCAAGGTAATGAGAGAAGGCATTCAAGCCGCCAAGGCACAGCGTGGAAATGTAGGTAGTGCTGAACACTCAGCGAATATAATGGAGAAGGCGCCCATTACGATATTTATATTTAACCCCTATGGAACACATCCCTATCAGAAGAAAACGGTAGAACAAAAATTTGCTGAAATAGTTGATGTCCAGTCCGTAGGAGCAGCGATTCAAAATATGATATTGGCTGCTGAAAGCCTCGGTCTTGGTTCTTTGTGGATATGCGATGTATTTTGTGCATATGAAGAGTTATGTAAATGGCTGAAGAAAGATTGCCAGATGGTTGCTGCACTGGCATTAGGCTACAAGGATGAAAACCCACCTATGAGATCAAGAAAAAATATAGACGAAGTAACTGAATGGATTTGACATCAAAACAACCTAATAAGCAAATTAGGAAGTACCCTGGCTAACGTAGCAGCATATATCGCATCAAGCCAAAACACAGAACCGATGGCTCCAATATATATTAAGGCAATCCATGGTGCTGCAAATAGCTTCATGAATATGTTAACGTCTCTATTTTTTAATATCTGCTGAACCATGACTTTTGCATCACCTGTACTTGGGAAGGCATGCATAAGTATAGAAAAACCTAACCATACATTTATTGCCAAACTGAAAATATACTACTTTATTAACTTTAATATTACACATATAACAAAATAATTGATGAGCCAGCTCATGTACAATTACACCCGGAAAAGTCAAAATAGAAACAAATAAGCCTGGAAATATCATACTATGTACCTATCCTTCCACATAATAATTTTTTAATGTTATTTCACCATCTAGAAGCTTCTGTGTATTTTGACCGTTGCGGTATGCTATAGATATTAATTGGGGTATGTGTCTGCAGACAAAAACTTAAGAAAGCCAGAGAAATCCGGCTTCCTTAAGTTTTGAAATACAGGTCTTAACATGGAAAAGAGTAAAAATGTATTGATTTTTGCTTAATACATATTCTTTACTTCTTAATAAACCCCCCAACAATCGATTTAACATCATTAACATTTATATATGCGTTAGGATCGGTCTCCTTAATAAGCTTAATAGCGGCAGGGATCCTCTTTCTTTTTAGCTGGATAAACAGAAGGTCTTTTTTGCTGTCGTCTTTTCCTCTTCCGTCTATAATAGTAACTCCAAATCCATTATCACGAAGTGTATCTGCGAGTTTATCGCCATCCTCTTCGTTTACGACAACATTAATTGATGCCAGACCTACGGCGATTTTTGACTCTATGGATACGCCAAGATAATTACCTAAGGAAAAGCCTGCTGCATATGCGAATATTTTGAAAGGGTCATCAGTTATATTATGCAGCACAGAGCTTACTACTAATATCCAAATCATTACCTCAACAGAGCCTAATATAGCTCCTTTTACCCGTTCGCCTTTATTAACATATACTAAACGAATAGTTGCTATAGAGACTTCGATAGTTTTAGCAGCAAAAATTAAAATATATAAAACAGGACCGCTTAAGTTCAATAAAAAATCCATTAACATAGCTCCTTTGCTTTTGATTGATAATTATATTGTATATTGCGTCAGCTTTTTATGCAACAAAAAGAGACAGTGGAAATGTCCCTTGTCTTTTTGTTAAATTAAGGCTATTATTAACATGAAGATTTCTATAAATTCGTTGTATATACACAATACATAGACTAAAATAAATATATAAGAAAAGAAGATGGGAATTAGGCTTCTATGAAATACTTGCTTAGTTAACACATGAGTATTAATCAATAATCGTGTATAACACGAAGAAGGAGGTTATTATGAATCAAATAATCGAGTATCTGCCTTTTATCATTCCGATTATTGCTGTGGAGTTTATACTTATGATTGTATCCTTGGTTCATATGCTAAAGCATAAGAAATTCAGGTTTGGCAATCAGGCTATGTGGATTATTATTGTAGTGTTTGTGCAGATTATCGGACCTATTCTTTATTTCACCATTGGAAGAGGAGAAGAATAATGACCATCCTGCAGTTGAAAAATGTATATAAGAGCTTCGGAAAACTTGAGGTGATTAAGGACTTAAGCTTTTCTGTAGAAGAGCATTCTGTGTTCGGTTTTATTGGAAAGAACGGTGCAGGAAAGACTACAACTATGAAGATGATACTGGGATTTTTACGACCTGACAGTGGAGAAATCTATGTTTGCGGTGAACGGGTTTCTTATGGCAATACTAAGACAAACCGTCATATTGGCTATCTTCCGGATGTTCCTGAATTCTATGGTTATATGAACCCGAAGGAATATCTGAAGTTTTGCGGAGATATTACAGGATTGCCAAGAGAGATTACACTAGCCAGAACTAAAGAACTGCTTAGTATGGTAGGACTTGAGAATACTAACCGCCGAATTCGTGGGTTTTCCAGAGGTATGAAGCAGAGACTCGGAATTGCTCAGGCTCTGCTCAATGAACCTAAGCTTCTGATATGTGATGAACCGACATCCGCATTGGATCCGATTGGGCGTAAGGAGATTCTTGACATTCTTTCGGTTGCAAGAACGAGAACCACAATCGTATTCTCGACACATATCCTGTCGGATGTGGAGAGGATTGCTGACACTATAGGAGTAATAGATCAAGGAAAATTGATGCTTGAGGGTTCTGTTCAGAAAATCAAGAATATGAGGCGTAAGGATACAATACAGATTCTGTTAAGCAGTCCTGAAACTGCAAAAGAACTTGCTGAAAAGGTTAAAGAGCTTCCGTTTGTAATTGAGTCGGAGTTTGAAATGGACACGGTTCTTATTAAACTGACTAATGCTGAGGAATACGGCAAGGAGATTATGTCATTATTGGTTAGAGAGAATATTCCTGTACTTCGTTATGAAATATTGGAACCCTCCTTGGAAAATGTATTTCTGGAGGTGGTAGGATGAAGAGATATGTTGCGTTTACAAAAAAGGAATTTCTGGAACAACTGCGTACTTACAGGATGTTGATATTATTCTCCGTGTTTTTTATATTTGGATTAATGAGTCCGCTGCTTGCTAAGATTTTGCCTGAGATACTCTCCGGTATGGATCTTCAGGGAATGATAATTACTATTCCCGAGGCGACGGCTGTTGATGCTTATGCTCAGTTTTTTAAGAATATGACGCAGATGGGTATTATAGTAATTCTGTTAGTGTTTGGCGGAGTGATTTCCAATGAGCTTACCAGAGGAACCTTGGTAAATGTATTGGCTAAGGGGCTGGGAAGGCACACGGTAATATTGGCAAAGTATACGGCAATGGTAGTTATGTGGACTGTGGCATTGGTTTTTTCGGGTTTAATTAATCAAGGCTACACAATGTATTTATTTGATACATCCGACATAAGCAATCTGATTTTTTCGATACTTTGCTTATGGCTGTTTGGCGTATATTTGCTGTCATTAATTATATTATCCAGCGTATTGGCTGTGGGAAGTTTCGGAGGATTGATTCTGACCGTAGTGGTGCTGGGCGGGCTGCTCCTTTTGGATTTGTTTCCAAAGCTTGAGAAGGTAAATCCTATTTATCTGTCTTCCCGTAATATGGATTTCATAACCGGGGTACTGACACCGTCAGACGCATTACTGCCGGTTCTAATTACTGTGATATTAATTCTGGCGAATATCAGTGCTTCGATTGTTCTGTTTAATCGCAAGAGGTTGTAAAGATCTATTGATTAAGAGTCTGCGGGATTGTATGATAGCCAATATTGATTTATTTAATTTTATATTAAATATATATATGCTTATAAAAATGCTTTTAGCAGCGTACACATTTTATATATGAAAAAATAAGGAGATAACCGATATGATTGATTGGATCTTGCGGTTTATTAAGGGTATATTTATCGGTTCGGGGTTTATTCTTCCGGGTGTAAGCGGTGGTGCATTAGCCGCTGTATTTGGAGTATATGAGCGGATTATATCATTCATAGCACATATTAATCGTAATTTTAAAGAAAATGTAATCTATTTTATTCCGCTGGGATTAGGCGGAATAACAGGTGTGTTTATATTTTCGTTTCTTGTCAGCTTTTTATTGGGAACATATGAAACACAAATACTTTGGTTCTTCGTAGGATGTATTATCGGAACAGTGCCGGCTCTATGGGAGCAGGCAGGAAAGAAAGGAAGACAGAGAGGTCACATTGTAATACTTGTCGCCGGATTTGTCATCAGCCTGACATTTATGCTTTATGGCGAACAGCTTTTTGGCGGGGACATTCCAAAAAACCCTGCTACATGGACACTTGCAGGTTCACTTATTGGACTTGGTGTAATCATTCCCGGTCTTAGCCCGTCCAATTTTCTTGTATATCTGGGAATGTATAAGGATATGTCGGACGGCATCAAAAGCTTAGATTTCATGGTGATAATACCTATAGTAATCGGAGCTGTGCTTACGGTATTATTGCTTTCAAAACTTATAGATTATATTATCGATAAAGCATACACAGGATTCTTTCACGTTATTATGGGAGTGGTTTTAGCATCCACTGTTATGATAATTCCTTATAATTACAACTACCTGAGCGTAGGTGTTATCGGCTGCCTGGCATTATTAGCAGCCGGAGTGGGATTAGGCTATTGGATGTGTAATTTAGAGAAGAAATATAAAAAATAATGGAAGCATATGCTGTAAAAGAGTTGACAGTATAAGACCGGAGGAAATGAAATCTGAGATCAGAGGTTAAAAGATGAATAAGGAGCATGACAAGTCTAAAAGAATATATAAAGCAGTTGGAATAACAGCCATTAGTATCGCTGTATTTATTATGATTTTTTCCATTATATCTATGAAAGAGAAAAAGCCTGTCGACGACAAGCAGTTTTCAGGGTATGACAGACCTGATGAAACGATAACGGTCGACTCCAATGGCATAAATGAAGCTGCCCCCGATGATATAAATGAAACCGACATGGAGGATATTATTGAAGAACCTAACCTTGAAGATTTCTTTATCATAAAGGAGTATTTCAAAGATTATATTTTTGAGGTTTCGTATGATGACAGCTTAGATTATTTTGACAGAATATATAATGTTCACGGTTCATATGACTTGGATGGGGACGGTAAAGAAGATATTATTAATGCTGTACTAAAACCCCGGGATGACAGCTCCTATATAGAAGTAAACGGTTTGGAAGTATCAATTTATCCGGATCACCCAACAGGTGAGATATTTATTATTGATATGGATAGCAGGGATAACTATTTGGAGGTCGCTGTCTTTGATGATGGTCCGAGCGGTGACCCGATTTATATGTTCTTTCGTTATGACGGTAAAGAATTATATAGTGTAGGATCAATTGATGAATTTGCATATATGGACGGGCAGGGTAAATTCATATCAATTTTTGATCTGTCTAAATATTTTGAACCAAAGTTTTATTTTTCCTGGAAGGAGCATAAGGATGGTGAATTTGCTTCGTACAGCCATGATGTTGAGCAATATATAGGCAGATATTTTATATTGAATGGGAATGGTTATTTTGTATCCTTAGAGGAAAGTCCCGATGATTATTATAAGTATGTTACATGGGACTATGAGACGATAAGAGATTTTAAGGATGTTAATATTAGGCTTCTTGATATTTACGGCAGCTCTTCTTACTATGTTGAGCTGCCAAATGGTGAGAGAGGGCTTTTGTATTTCTGGACAGGAGATTAATGAAGTGTATAGAATAATTTATGATTAGAAAACTGCAAAAATATTGTATTTATTTTTTAGATTTATATAGGAATATATATCTGACAGGAATTGCTCATAATACTTATGAAGGAGTAAAAAATGCTGCAAATTAAACACATCAGTAAACAGTATATCACAGGCGAGCTTATACAAAATGCATTGAGCGATGTAAGCCTTAACCTAAGAGACAATGAGTTCGTAGCCGTTCTTGGACCCAGTGGATCGGGAAAAACCACTCTTCTTAATATTATCGGCGGTCTTGACCGTTATGATAGTGGAGAGATGATAATAAATAATATATCAACTAAAAAATACAAGGACCGCGATTGGGATTCATACAGAAACCATACTATCGGCTTTGTATTTCAAAGCTATAATCTGATTTCGCATCAATCAATACTTGCCAATGTTGAGCTGGCTCTTACTATATCGGGAGTTTCCATATTAGAAAGAAGAAGAAGAGCCAAGGAAGCTCTTGTTAAGGTTGGACTTGGAGATCAGCTTCACAAGCGTCCGAATCAGTTGTCGGGCGGGCAAATGCAGCGTGTAGCCATTGCCCGTGCTCTCGTTAATGATCCGGACATTCTGTTGGCAGATGAGCCAACAGGAGCTCTTGATTCCGAAACAAGCATACAGGTTATGGAGCTGATTAAAGAAATAGCGAAAGACCGCCTTGTTATTATGGTTACCCACAATGCTGAGCTTGCAGAACGCTACGCCAACCGTATTGTTAAACTGCGTGACGGAAAAATAATATCCGATTCCAATCCTTATATTATAGATGAAAACACACTGGAAGAGCCTAAGCATAAGAACATGGGAAAAGCATCGATGTCATTTCTGACAGCATTATCTTTAAGCTTTAATAATCTGCGTACAAAAAAGGGAAGGACTGTTCTTACATCCTTTGCAGGTTCAATTGGCATTATTGGTATAGCACTGATATTGTCTCTTTCAACCGGTGTAAACAACTATATTGATAAGGTGCAGAGAGATACTATGGTATCATATCCTATAACTATTGAAGCACAGTCGTTTGATTTAAGCAGCCTTATGGAAGTAGGACGGGAACAATTCTCAGGTAAGATAGACCATGAGTTAGATGGAATATATTCTAATTCTAATGATTTGGAGATGGCAAGTAAAGCCACTACAAGCATCAAGAAAAACAATTTGTCACCCCTAAAAGAATACTTGGACGATAAGAATAATGATATCCATCAATATATCGGTGAGAACGGGATTGTATATTCTTATGATGTAATGTTTGACGCATATTCATATGACCCAAATGGTGTGCTTATTAATACGGACGGCAGTGATTTTAGGGGCGGCAGGTCATATGGAATGAACAGAGGTATGTCTATGGGAGTCGGTATGCCAATAGGCAATGGCAATTTTGTAGAGCTTCTGCCGGGTTCCGGTGATACACTGCTGAGTCCCGCAATTACAGAAAATTATGAAATTCTATATGGAAACTGGCCCGAGGCTTATAATGAAGTACTCTTAGTGCTAGATAAAAACAACGAGATTCCGTTATCAGTTCTTTATGAGCTTGGGTTTTTGCCTTCCGATGAATATGAACAGATTTTGAATACAATAGAATCGGGTGAAGAGCCTGAATTAGGGTCTTACAACTGGGATTATAAAGAGCTTCACAATAAGTCGTTTTACTTGATTCCGGCCTGCGACTATTATATAGAAAACAGTAAAGGACTGTTTGACTATGTTGCTGAAGATAAGAATGAGCTGGAGGATTTGGTTATAAATGCAGTAGAGCTTAAAATTGTAGGAATAATCCGCCCTATTGAAGGTGCTTCTTATACTTCGATTTATAAGAGTGTTGGATATACCAAAGCTCTAACCGATTATATTATTGAATATACCAATAACAGTCCTGTAGTAAGGGCTCAGGAAGTAAATCCTGATTATAATGTGATGAACGGCATGACATTTGAGCCAAAGGATGATAAAGAAAAGATCAAAGATACGGCAGAATATCTTGCCGGGTTGAGTATATCTGAAAAAGCAAAGCTTTCCAAGGATGTAATAAAATCAATGTATGGTGATAATTCCGATGATGCTGAAATGCTTCTGTTAATGGGTGAAGCAGAGCTTGCAGCCATGTTAGATGAATTCTTAAAGGATCCTGATGAGGAAATGCTGCTTGGAATGTATGAAATTTATATTTCACCGGGAAGCTATGAGGATAATATGAAAGCATTCGGCTATGTGAGTCTTGATGTACCGTCCTCTATAAGCCTTTATGCGGATAATTTTGAAGACAAGGAAGCTATCGTTGCGTGTATAGAAAATTACAACATGACAGCTTCAGCAGAAAATAAAATAAATTATACAGATTATGTTGGACTTCTAATGTCATCAATAACAACAATAGTTGATGTTATATCTTATGTATTGATAGCCTTTGTTGCTGTATCCCTGATTGTATCATCAATAATGATTGGAATCATTACGTTTATATCTGTATTAGAACGAACGAAGGAAATAGGTATCCTGCGCGCTATTGGAGCATCTAAGAGAAATATCTCCCAAGTGTTCAATGCAGAGACATTTATTGTTGGTTTATTTGCGGGTATAATCGGTGTAGGTATCGCATTGCTGCTGCTTATACCTATTAACTCAATTATCCATATAGCGGCTAACACCACCGATATTAGTGCCCATCTGCCCATGTGGAGTGCGGTAGTATTGGTTGGATTAAGTATGATATTAACATTAATAGCGGGTCTAATCCCATCAGGAAAAGCTGCTAGGAAAGACCCGGTTGAAGCACTTAGAACAGAATAGAATAATGTGAGAACATTAATCATAATATGATATTCTTCTAAATACCGTATAGATATCTTTTATATGTGTCCTCATAGCGAGCTTGGCTTGCGATGGGTCATGTGCTATTATGGCATCCAGTATATTTTGATGGAATTCCAGCGATTTATCAATAATACTGGGGTCCAAATGATATCCTGAATATGCACTGCGTTCCAGCTCTGTCGCAATAGCCGACAGAGTTTTGCTTAATAAGGGATTTCCGCTGGCAAGTGCAATTGTCAGGTGAAAATCAAAATCCAGCTTTGAAAGGCTGTCAATATCATTATTTTCAGCACAATGCTTCATTTTATTTAAAATATTCTGCATTTCTTCAATATAGCTGTCATTTGCTCTTTGTGCGGCAAGATAAGCAGTCTGGCTTTCCAACATGGATCTGAAATCCATAATATCATTAATCTCAGACTTTTTAAATATATAACGTAAAGGTATGGCTGAAGCAATACTCATTCTGTCGTTTACAGTTGTTCCGGCTTTAGTTCTTGTAATAAATCCCATAGCCATTAAAGCTGTATATGTTTCACGCAGTGTGCTTCGACCAATCCCTAACTGCTTACACATTTCATTTTCATTAGGAAATGTATAGCCCGGCTTAAGAGTTTCATCCATTATCATATCGATTAGTCTGTCAAGCAATACATAAGTAATACTTTGCTTAGCGATATTTTTTATTCCTGAAAACAAGTCATCAGTCATCTGTTGATTAAGTAATTCTTTAGAGTTTTTATTTACCATCATATCCCCTCTACCACTATATATTATTTCGCATTACAATAACTTTATCATATTATTTAATAAAATGCAACTATAAATAAAATAAATCAGACATCAGACAACATGCATAGAAATATTATAAGCATACATTAAGGTGTTAGAAAGAAAAAATGGGTTCAACAAAATATATAGTAATAATAAACAAAAAAGCCATTATAATTTTGTTAAATAACACGGTTCAAATATAAATAACATGTGATATAATATAAACAAAAGTATTATTTAATAACAAATTAGGTTTAAATAATATTTTGCACAAAATATGTAAGACATCAGACAATAACAGGAGGTACAATACATGAGTGACATCACCAAAACGGACGGAAGGGGAATCCTTTGGGGAGGTTATCTCAATAATGACCACCCGGTAACGAAGGAAGTATGGCTAAAGGAAGCTTTTCCTGAGTGGGGATCCTTCTTAAACAAGCAGATTGAAAACTATGAGGTTCCAAAAGGACAGGTAAGCCTATGGTGGTGTGGCGGACCATCATGGGTATTAAAGACAGATGAAGGGGGAATATTTCTGATAGACCAAAACTGTGCCCCTTCACATTACACTACATATGACTATTGTGGAGTTTGCCGTCAAGCAGGAGCAGACAGCATAAATTGGCTTAGACTTAATCCTCAAGTAATTGATCCATGGGAATTTAACAGAATAGATGGAGTATTCTGTACTCATACTCATGCGGATCACTGTGACATATTTACAATAAAAGCCGCACTTCAGACAAGTGACTGTAAATTTTATGCACCTCCTGTAGCAGCTGACAGAATAAGGAGTTTTCATGTGCCGGAAGAAAGAATTGTAGTAGCCAAGGTCGGTGAATCAGTTAGTGTTCCGGGTGCAAAGGTACACTTCTTAATATGCTATGATGATACAGCCATCAGAACAGGTGGAGGCAAAGAATTACTTCCATATGAAGAGGCAGCCTGTTCGTTCTTATTTGAAACATCAGCAGGAAACATCTTGTTCTTAGGTGACACATGGTATAACGATGGTTATATAAAGGTTGCACATGAGTTTGATATTGATGTTGCTATCTTTGATATGGGTTTCAATGCACCGGGAGCGACAGATAAAATGACACCTTATGATT
Organism: Clostridiales bacterium; assembly: GCA_012837605.1. GTDB lineage: Bacteria > Bacillota > Clostridia > Lachnospirales > Lachnospiraceae > Mobilitalea. The sequence continues at coordinate 20,240 of DUQV01000020.1, forward strand.
GTGCCAGATTAGGACAGGCATTGAAGGCAAAGGTATTAATCCCTGATCATTACGACAATTGGGTAAATTGTGCCGGAGATCCGGATCTGATTATTAATCAATTTGA
>DUQV01000163.1 GCA_012837605.1 Clostridiales bacterium
ACACAATCGGCATATTTTGTAACCAGCGTTACATTCGGCGTATTTGTTATCAGTCCGTCAATTTCCTTATAGTCTCTTGGTACGGTAAAGCCTTTTCCTCTGTCATTATTATTCACCAAACGGACAACGGTTTTATGAACCTGATCCGATATAACCAGAGAATCGGGTTCTACACCTATACTCTCAGTAATACGTATAAAGTTCTCTTTTATATTGTCGAAACTGTCATGATAAACAGATGAACCTGATCCAAGATTTAAAGAAGAAAACATTCCCGTACTGACACCGCCAAGTCGGGTTGAGAATCCGTGAGTAATAAAGGGAATATCAATTAAAGGTGTAAATTCCAGGTATGGTACTCTGCCTGAATTATTTAATCTTGTATTATTACTGTCATTTAATAACATAATGCTTACCCTTCTACCATATACCTTCAAATGCATTTTTTATAAGTGTGTATTCCTTGTCTAATATAACTACCATATCAAAACGACACGGAGTGTCTGCAGAAAGCTTATGATAATTCAAATAGCTTAAAGCCGTTCGAACAATCCTTCTTCTTTTTCGGTTATCAACTGCTTCAGAGGGAAATCCGTATCCACTGCTTGAGCGGTACTTAACCTCAATAAAGCATAAATACCCGTCTGACTCTCCTATTATATCAATTTCACCCATTTTACAGCGAAAATTCTTTTCCAGTATATTATATCCCTGCTCCAATAAAAATTTGGCAGCATTGTGTTCATACCTTGAGCCGACCTCTCTTTTGTTCAAACTTATTCATCCTTTAATATCGTATTTTTTCTTTTATTTTATCCATTCTGTCCACAAAAACAAGAATTTCTGCTACAATCTCATACAGCTCAGGAGGAATATAAGAGCCTAATTCCAGCTTTGATAATGTGTTTGCCAGTTCTTCATCCTTATGTATTGGGATATCAGCTTCATTAGCCCTTTCTATTATTCTTTCAGCCACATGTCCTTTTCCGGCAGCAATAATCTTTGGTGCTGTATCTTCAGGATCATAAGACAGAGCTACTGCCGTTTTCTTTTTATTTATATTGTTTTCATTTCCGGTTATAGAATCATACCTATTCATAATATTCCTCCGATATCTATGATTATCATACAACTGTAGAATCATATATATTGAGATTATGAGATTAGCTTATGTAATTCTTAATAAAACTCATGCGATGTATAGGTGTCGGTCCAAGTCTTTTTATGGCATTTATATGCTGCTTTGAGCCATATCCTTTATTATCGGCAAATCCATAGCCCGGAAACACCTTGTCATAGGCAACCATCAGTCTGTCTCTGGTAACCTTTGCAAGTATGCTTGCAGCGGCTATTGAATAGCTTTTGGCATCTCCTTTGATGATAGAAACCTGACGAACAGACAGATTCGGTATGGTTACAGCATCAGTTAATAAAATATCAGGTTTTATGTTCAGATTATTAACTGCCTGCTTCATTGCTTCAAAGGTTGCCTGAAGTATGTTGATTTCGTCTATTCTGTTTGGCGGAATGCTGCCGATGCCGTATGAAATGGCATGTTCTAAGATTTGGTCATAAAGCTCTTCACGTTTTTTTTCGGTAAGTTTTTTAGAATCATTTATATATAAAATGTTACAATCCTTAGGTAAGATAACCGCTCCGGCTATAACAGGACCCGCAAACGGACCCCTGCCCACTTCATCTATACCGCATATATATGTGCAATCCTTATATTTGCGTTCAATTGACTTCATCCCGTCTATACGTTTAAGCTCGTTTTTATATTCTGTCAGCTTTGATTGGTATTGACGACAGATATTAATTACACCGCTTCTTTCATCAGATTGATACCTTTCAAGTAATGCAGGTATTCCGGTTATTTTAGCTGACATGAATTCCAGCTTTATTTCTGATATTTTTTTATCGGTTCTTTCATCATGACTGTTCAAAAATATACACTTCCTTGTCGTTTTGTCATTTGCTTTAGATATGTTATGTCTCAGGAAATTCCAAGGTTATTCTTCCTAATCTGACATTTCTGAAATCATCAAGCAATATTCCTGCCGCTCTGTCAATGTCCGGCTCCCCGCCTTTCATAAGACAAGAGCGTTTTAGTGCAATCTGTGCTAAAGTGCTTACGCAGTCTTTTGGTTCATTTAAGTCTTCCGGAATTTCAATTTCATATCTGTTTTTTATGGCGTCAGGATAATATTTATTAAGAAACAGGATTAATTCGAGAGAAAGCTCAGTCATATGAATGATATCATCGTTAATTGAGCCAATAAAAGCAAGCTTCATACCTGCAGAAGGATCTTCAAATTTTGGCCATAATATGCCGGGGGTATCAAGAAGCTCAATTTTACTGCTAAGTCTAATCCACTGCTTACCCTTTGTTACACCGGGTTTATTGCCGGTTCTGGCAGATGCCTTACCGACAAAGCTGTTAATAAAGGTTGATTTACCGACATTAGGTATACCTGCCACCATTGCACGCACCGGTCTGTTAATTATTCCGCGTTTTCTGTCTCTTTCAATTTTCGCTTCACAAGCTTTATATACAATATCCTTTACCTGCTTAACACCATGACCGTTTTTGGAATTGATTAATGCTGTATGATATCCTTTTTCTTCAAAATAGCTTTTCCACATGTCATTATATTTCTGATCTGCCATATCATATTTGTTGAGTAAAAGCACTCTGGATTTATTGGCTGCCAAAGCGTCAATATCCGGATTCTTACTCGAAAGAGGAATTCTTGCATCAACCAATTCTATAACTACATCTATAAGCTTAATGTTTTCCTGCATCATACGTTTAGCCTTAGCCATATGACCGGGATACCATTGTACGTTCATATTAATTCTCCATTTCTGTTTACATAATTATTTTATGTCATAATTTATTATTCTTCATCAGTTTCGTTAATTTCTTTAAGGTTCAGTTTGCTGATAAAATTAAACGGTGATAAACGGATAACTGCTTTTCCGATAATCTCATCTCTTGTAATATTTCCTATACTTGCAAATCTGCTGTCCTCACTGCTGTTTCGATTGTCACCAAGTACAAAGTATTCATTATCTTCCAAAACCAGTTCCTCGGCTGCCAATCCGTAATTAATCATTTCATCTACATTTACTATATCTTCCATGATCTCTCCATTAATATATATGTTTCCATCCTTAATAAGTACAGTCTCCCCAGGAAGACCGATAATACGTTTTATATTATAGAAGCTGTGTTCACCACCGCCCTGCTTAAATACTATAACATCAAAACGTTTTGGATCAGATACTCTATATGAGAATTTATTGATAATTATGGGCTCGTCAGCATAAAGTGTATTCTCCATAGAGCTGCCGATTACATTGGTCTTCTCAATACAATAATATACAATAAAGTATGCCAAGAAGATGACTGCGGCAATCTGTGCAGCCCATATAAATATCTCAATACCGATTTTTTTCAAAGTAGGCTTTTTGCTTTCACGCTCAAAGTTAAGATACAAAGGAATACACCCTTTCACATATAAAATGTGTTAATTATATTTGATTAATCTGCCTGCAGATGACGCAGATCAATAATTTATGATTAATAATATATTATTATACAATAAAGCAGTCAGAGGTATTGATCTGCTGTGATTATGATAACATAGTTTTGGTGTTTAGAACACTCTTTTTATTTCAATTTCCATGAAACGCGGATAAAAAAACAGGGCAAAAAGGACACCGGCATAGCCTTACACCGGTGTCCCTCATAATAATTTTCAAGTATTTTCTGCAATTATCTAAGTAATTCCTTAACCTTGGCTTTCTTACCAACTCTGTCACGCAGATAGAACAGCTTAGCTCTTCTAACCTTACCGCGTCTGATAACTTCGATTCTGTCAATGCTGGGGCTGTGCAGCGGCCAAGTCTTTTCAACTCCTACAGCACCTGATCTTTTTCTTACGGTAAAAGTTTCTCTGACACCGCCGTTTTGTCTCTTAATTACAGTGCCTTCAAAAACCTGTAATCTTTCACGGTTGCCTTCTTTTACCTTTGCATATACTTTAACTGTATCACCAACATTAAAGTCATTTACATCAGTTCTCAACTGTTCCGCTTCGATTTCTCTAATAATATCATTCATTGCTGTGACCTCCTATTAATTTAGATGTTCATAATACTATAAAGTATAAGAGGACCATCCGTCTCACAATATGTTACTTTACCATATAAATATATATAAAGCAAGTGCTTTTTTTATTTTATTTATATTTATTTACAACCAATTAATTATTATAAATATTCAGCTAATACGAATCATGAATACACATCAAAATTCTTCTGGAATATCAATCGGGTCAGATATTCCCGCTCTTCTTCTGTAAGAACTGCATTTTCCAAAAGATCCGGTCTTCTTTCATAGGTACGTGCTATAGCTTGCTGCCTTCGGAATTCTTCTATCTTGGCATGGTGACCGGATAATAATACCTCAGGAACTCTTCGTCCCATAAACATCTCAGGACGGGTATATTGAGGATATTCTAACAGATTATCTTTAAATGATTCGAATTCAGCCGAAGCCTCATTACTCAGTACACCGGGGATTAACCTTGCTATAGCATCAATCATGACCATAGCAGGCAGCTCGCCCCCTGTAAGGATATAATCTCCTATGGATATATTATCGGTAACTATCATTTCAAGTACTCTCTCGTCTATTCCTTCATAATGACCGCAGAGGAATATCAAATCTTCCTCCTGAGACAGCTCATAAGCCATATTCTGATTAAAAACATGACCTTGAGGAGTCACATAGATTACCCGTGGTTTTTTATATAAGCTCTGATCTTCTTTGGACAGCTTAATATGATTGACCAAATAGCCATAAGCCTTGTATACAGGCTCTGCCTGTATAATCATACCTGCTCCGCCGCCATAAGGGTAATCATCGACCCGTTTATGCTTGTCATCAGAAAAGTCTCTTATGTTCACCGTATTTAATGTAATAAGCCCGCTTTCTATTGCCCTTCCGGTTATACTTGTATTTATGCATGTCTCAATCATTTCAGGAAATAAAGTCAGTACATGAAAATTCATTCATCTCACCGTACCTTTCATAAGGTTATTTCATGTAATAATAATTGCGTCATATTACTTACATGAAAAATCTCCGCAAGGATTATCTTTTTTATATATCATACTTGAATTGTCTATAATAATCCATCCATTAAATGAACGATAATCTTTTTATTTGCAGTATCAACATCCAGTATACACTCTTTAATGGCAGGAAGAAGAAGTTCCCTGTTATCTGAAGTCTTAACAACGTAAACATCGTTAGCTGATGAAGTCAGAACTTCAGTTACAATCCCAAGCTTAGTTCCGTCCTCGGAATAAACCTCCGAATCGATAAGATCAAAGATGAAATACTCATCCTCGTTTAACTTAATAGCCTCATCTTTTGGTATCAAAAGGTCCTTGCCTTTGTATTTTTCAATATCATTTATATCATTTATATCTTTAAATTTCAGAATAATAAGCTGTTTATAATATCTTACCTGCTCAATTCTTAAAGGTTTGTATTCTTTACCAAGATCCAAATACACCCGATCCAGATATTCAAATCTGTTAATATCATCGGTGGTTGGATACACCTTTACCTCTCCTTTTATACCGTGTGTAGATGTAATTACACCTACTCTAATATAATCATCCATTGACTTACCTCATCAAATAAAAATCATATATAAAATAATATAAGCTAACATATAAAACAGAACAAGTTTTTTAATACGAGTAAACAGGCTGTTATAAATGTATTTTATAACAGCCTTGTTAATCTGTCTGAATACAGAACATAGGTATAAGTATTGAGAAAAAATATCATCTGCAAATATTACTGCATAATCTCTACTATTACCTTCTTATCATCCTTAGTTGCGGCTGCTTTAACTACGGTACGGATAGATTTGGCGATACGGCCCTGTTTTCCAATTACCTTGCCCATATCTTCTGCCGCCACCTTAAGTATAACTGTGATCGACTTATCATTCTCTTTCTCCGTTACAACAACCTCATCAGGATGATCTACGAGTGATTTGGCAATTACTTCAACTAATTCCTTCATAATCAACCTCCATGCTGTTTATCAACAGCCAAACAAAACCTACTTACATTATACCTGCGTTCTTAAATATTTTGCTTACGGTATCTGTAGGTTGAGCACCATTTGCCAACCATTTCTTTGCTGCTTCCTCATTCACATTGAAAGCACTGGGATTCTGTGTAGGATCATAGGTACCGATTTCCTCGATAAATCTTCCGTCTCTTGGTGATCTGGAATCAGCAACAACAATTCTATAGAAAGGAGCCTTCTTTTGTCCCATTCTCTTTAATCTGATCTTTACTGCCATGTCTTCACCTCCTTAATTCGTGTATATATTGAAATGTTAGGCTTATAAGCCAAAGGGCAGCTTAAACTTTCCAAGCTTACCTCCTTTACCCATCATGCCTGACATCTGCTTCATCATCTTCTTCATCTGTTCAAACTGTTTTATAAGGGCATTTACTTCGGATATATCGACACCTGCTCCGGCTGCTATTCTTTTTCTGCGGGAAAGATTAATAATATCAGGATTGGAGCGTTCCTTCTTTGTCATAGAATATATTATCGCTTCTGTTCTTCCAATTGCGCTTTCATCGATTTCAACATCCTTTAATTTCCTGCCCATTCCGGGAATCATACTCAGTAAATCTGATATACCGCCCATTTTTTTCAATTGATGCATCTGCTCAAGAAAATCATTGAAATCAAATTCTGCTTTTTTAATTTTTCTTTCCATCTCACGGGCTTTATTCTCATCGAATTCTGCCTGAGCTTTATCAATAAGGGTAAGTATGTCTCCCATACCGAGAATTCTTGATGCCATACGGTCCGGATAAAATGGTTCCAAATCTGAAAGCTTTTCACCCATGCCTGCATATAATATAGGTCTTCCCGTGACAGCACGGATCGATAATGCCGCACCGCCTCTGGTATCACCGTCAAGCTTTGTAAGAATGACTCCATCTATTCCAAGCTTTTCGTTAAAGCTTTCTGACACATTAACCGCATCCTGTCCGGTCATAGCATCAACTACCAATATAGTCCGGTGTATATTAAGATTAGTTTTAATCTCCTTCAGCTCACCCATCATATCTTCATCTACATGAAGTCTTCCTGCGGTATCAAGTATAACTACATTAAAGCCGTTTTTTTCAGCATGCTCTATGGAAGCTTTAGCTATATTTAAAGGCTTGTGCTTATCCCCCATGGAGAATACGCTTACGCCCTGTTTATCTGCGTTAATCTGAAGCTGTTCAATGGCTGCAGGTCTGTATATATCACATGCTGTAAGCAGAGGCTTTCTTCCTTTGGATTTTAACTTTCCTGCAAGCTTTGCTGCCGTAGTAGTCTTACCTGCACCCTGTAGACCGCACATCATAATTACTGTTATATTATTTGGAGGAAGCAGCTCAAGCTCTACAGCTGTAGAACCAAGTAAATTCACCATTTCCTCGTTAACAATCTTAATAACGGTCTGACCGGGAGTCAGGCTGTTTAAAACCTCCTGTCCTACAGCTCTTTCCTGAACTGCATTAATAAAATTTTTTACAACCCGAAAGTTAACATCTGCTTCAAGAAGTGCCAGCTTAACCTCTCTAAGAGCGGCTTTTACATCTGCTTCTGTAAGACGGCCTTTTCCCTTTAAGCTTTTAAAAATATTCTGAAGCTTTTCTGTTAGATTATCAAATGCCATATTATAGCTCCTTTAATATATCATCTGCCAATGTTTCAATATTCTTTATTGCATCAATATCAGCAAGTTTTACAGCATCCAAACACAACTCTTTTATATTGTTAAGCTTATGTTTAATGGAAGAAAATTTTTTTACAAGTGACAGTTTTTCTTCATAATCCTTAAGCTCCTGAGTGCATCTTTTTACCATATCGTGAACTCCTTGACGGCTTATATTCAATTCGTCAGCAATCTCGCTTAAGGAGAGATCATTTAATATATAATCTTCGAATATACGCTTCTTATGTTCGCTTAACAGCTCTCCGTAAAAATCATACAGCATAGACAGATGAACAAGCTCATCAAGCTTTTCTATGCCTGATTCACGATCTTTCATTAAAACACCACCTGTAAAGTTTTTTTCTTTACAGGTGGTAGTATACCTAATAACTCCGGTACTGTCAAGCAAAAAATTTATTTATACCAAACATTCTTTACTG
>DUQV01000164.1 GCA_012837605.1 Clostridiales bacterium
ATGGAGATACTTCCTGCCAAGATAATCTGCCCTGATTGTGGAGGAATTACCCTCGAAGGGTTGGAGTTTTGCGACAAATGCGGAGGTGAATTATAGTACATATATCTTCAAATATTTATTGACAAATGATTTATTCAAGGTTATTATAGAGACTAGAATAAAGACGTTCGAAAATGTATGACAGATAATATTCTGTTAAACCATATGGGAACGTCTTATTTATACAATTAACAGGGCAATGAATTAAAACGTTAAAGCGACACAATGTGTCAAGCCTTGATATGAATGGGAGGATGTTATGAGAAAAAGATTATTCGGACTTCTATTAGTCTGTTGCATGGTAGTACTAAGCTTAGCTGCCTGCAAGAAAGCCAACGATGAAAAGTTTTATATTGGTGGTATCGGACCTTTAACAGAAGGTGCTGCCGTATATGGAACACATGTATACTGGGGCGCTCAGATAGCTGTTGATGAAATCAATGAGGCCGGTGGTATAAACGGAGCACTTATTGAATTCAAGTTTGAGGATGATGTGCATGATCCTGAGAAGGCAGTTAATGCATACAACTCTTTAAAGGACTGGGGAATGAAGATTCTTATGGGAACAGTCACAACAAAGCCATGTATCGCTGTTGCAGAAGAAACCAAGGCTGATAACATGTTCCAATTGACTCCTTCAGGTTCTTCACCGGATTGTATTAAATATGACAACGCTTTCCAGGTATGTTTTACAGATCCTAACCAAGGTAGTGCTTCAGCAAAATATATTGGTGAAAAGGGTCTCGCATCCAAAATAGCTGTAATATATAACAGCTCAGATTCTTATTCTTCCGGAATATATGAAACATTTGCAAAAGAAGCAGAAAATCAGCCGTTTGAGATTGTTGCTGCTGAGGCATTTACAGATGACAACAAATCAGATTTCTCGGTTCAGCTTCAAAAGGCAAAGGAAGCCGGTGCAGAGCTGGTATTTCTTCCGATATATGCACAGGAAGCAAGCCTGCTGTTAACACAGGCTGAAGCAAGAGATTATAAGCCTATATTCTTTGGTTGTGACGGACTTGACGGAATTCTTACAATTGAGAATTTCGATACTTCCTTAGCAGAAGGTGTTATGCTTCTGACACCATTTGCAGCAGATGCAACAGATGAAAAAACACAGAGCTTTGTTAAGAAGTTTAAAGATGCTCATGGTGAAATTCCGAATCAATTTGCTGCAGATGCTTATGATGCAATATACATTATAAAGGCTGCTATTGAAAAAGCAGGTGTTAAACCTGATATGAGCATATCTGACATGTGTGATAAATTGGTTAAGGTCATGACTGAGATTTCAGTAGACGGACTAACCGGTGCAGGTATGACTTGGGAAGCCACAGGTGAAGTTAACAAGGCACCAATGGCTGTAGTTATTAAGGATGGCACTTATGTTTCAGCAGAATAATCTGCTTAATGCAATTGTGTAAATATAAGTTACTGTTAATCCATACATGAGAACAAGAAACATACAGTAGGAGCAGGTGCCTTCTGTATGTTTCTTGTTGTAACACCGGATTTACTATGGTATAATCATTTCGTATTTATCCATAGTACAAGCCAAACAATCCGATGGGGGTAATTATGAGATTTATTTCATATTTAATTGACGGAATAAGACTGGGCAGTGTTTATTCGATTATTGCCCTAGGATATACAATGGTATATGGTATAGCCAAGATGCTGAATTTTGCTCATGGCGATGTAATTATGGTGGGTGGCTTCGTAATTTTTACTGTAATGAGCACATGGGGTTTAAGCCCTGTTCTTGCGGTAATATTGGCAATAATTGTATGCACAGTATTAGGAGTAACTATTGAACGCATAGCATACAGACCGCTTCGTAAAGCCACATCTTTAGCAGTATTGATAACTGCCATTGGAGTCAGTTATTTACTGCAGAACTTGGCACTTTTAATATTTGGAGCCAATATCAAATCCTTTACATCAGTATTTTCTATTGCTCCACTAAGGCTTGCCGGAGGAAAACTGTCCATTTCCGGTGAGACATTGATTACTATAGTTTCATGTATAGTGATCATGATCGGCCTGACATTATTTGTTAACCGCTCTAAAACAGGCAGAGCAATGATAGCCGTATCAGAGGATAAGGACGCTGCTGTTCTGATGGGGGTTAATGTCAATAAAACCATTGCAATAACCTTTGCAATAGGCTCTGCACTGGCTGCGATAGCAAGTGTTCTTCAATTTTCCTCTATTCCCAGTATTTCAGCAACCTCCGGAGCCATGCCCGGAATTAAAGCCTTTATTGCGGCTGTTTTTGGCGGGATTGGTTCAATACCCGGTGCTATGATAGGCGGAATTCTTCTGGGGGTAATAGAGATTCTTGGACGAAGATATATTTCTATGGAGCTGTCCGATGCCATAGTGTTCTTAATTCTTATAATTGTTCTTCTTGTCAAACCAACCGGAATCCTAGGCAAGAAGTATCACGAGAAAGTGTAGGTGGGGCAAGTGACCGAAACATGGAGAAAATTTAGCAAATCTACTAGGATTAATACCATTACGGTAGGAATCATTATTCTTATATATGTATTGTGCCAGATAATGATTAGTGCCGGTATGATGTCGTATTTAATGAAGGGGCTTTTAATGCAGTTTTGCTACTATGGGATTCTTGCAGTGTCACTTAACCTGACAGTAGGTATTCTGGGTGAATTAAGTCTGGGACATGCCGGTTTTATGTGTATCGGTGCTTTTACCAGTGCTTTTTTTTCAAAATACATGGTTGATATAATTAAAAATACTTTTTTGAGATTTTCCTTGGCAATAATAATCGGTGCCGTATCTGCAGCTGTTTTTGGTGTAATTATCGGTGTGGTTGTACTGCGGGTTAGAGGAGATTATTTAGCCATCGTTACTCTTGCTTTTGGTGAAATTGTAAAAAATGTCATTAATGCTCTGCATATAGGTTTTGACAGCAGAGGATTTCATATTGCTTTGGAAGCCGGAAAACTGGAGCTTCTGGAGGGAGGCAGGATGATCATTGACGGTTCCCAAGGTATTATAGGGACCCCAAGGGATTCGACATTTACCATAGGAGTAATATTCTTAATATTAACGTATATAATTATTGCTAATCTTATAAATTCACGCTCAGGAAGAGCAATCATGGCAATTCGTGATAATCGTATTGCTGCCGAATCGGTAGGTATAGATATTACAAAATTTAAAATATTGGCATTTACCATATCTGCAACTCTGGCCGGGGTGGCAGGTGTTATATATTCACACAATATTACTACTCTTGAATCGAGTAAATTTGGATACAATATGTCCATTATGATTCTTGTATTCGTTGTACTTGGCGGAATAGGCAATATACGGGGATCTATGATAGCGGCTGTAATTCTTACGCTTTTACCGGAATATCTGAGATTTTTGAAGAATTACAGAATGTTGATATATGCGGTTGTTCTGATAGTGATGATGATTTTTAACTGGTCACCGGCATGTATAAATTGGCGTAAGGAGCATTCTATTAAAGGTGCTGTATGCCGGTTAACGAAGAAAATATCCAAAACCAAGAAGGAGGCATAATCCATGGACATGTTAACTGTGAAAAATTTGGGCATCTCCTTTGGTGGTTTGCACGCAGTTGATTCCTTCAACATCACTATCAAAAAAGGAGAATTATATGGTCTTATAGGACCAAACGGAGCCGGCAAGACAACTGTGTTTAACCTGCTTACAGGTGTATATAAGCCGGATGTCGGACAGATATTTCTTGAAGGAGAGAACATAACAGGATTTAGCACTATTGAGATAAATAAAGCAGGTATTGCGAGAACATTCCAGAATATCAGGCTATTTAAGAACATGTCTGTTCTGGATAATGTTAAGTGCGGTCTTCATAATAGATATAGGTACTCCACATTGTCGGGGATATTTAGGCTGCCGTCATATTTTAAGACAGAGAAAATCATGAATGAACAGGCATATGAGATACTGGAGGTTTTTGGTCTTGAAGACGAGGCTAATACCCTGTCATCGAATCTGCCCTATGGTAAGCAAAGAAAGCTGGAAATTGCCAGAGCATTGGCAACTAATCCAAAGCTTCTTCTGTTGGATGAACCGGCTGCAGGTATGAATCCTGCCGAGACAGAGGAGCTTATGTCCACAATAAGTCTGATCAGAAAGCAGTATGGTGTTACCATATTACTTATAGAGCATGATATGAAGCTTGTTGCAGGTA
>DUQV01000021.1 GCA_012837605.1 Clostridiales bacterium
GGTATTAAGTTATACAATATAATATTTCCAATATGGTTACTATGGTTAATTCCTGTCACATGGATAGTAGTATTACCTGCAAATTTTATTATTGATTTAGCAGTAATTATATTTACGTTAAAATATCTTAAAGTGAATAATGTAAAGGCTATTGCTAAATCATTAATACTTAAAGTTTGGGTATTTGGATTTGTATCTGATTTTACCGGTACGGTGTTAATGTTTCTTGCTAACGTAATAGATTTTGATTATAATACTTCTCTGGGGAAGTGGTGGTATGAAAACATTTCAAGTGCTGTAAGCTATGATCCGTATAAGAGTATATTTGCAGTATTGTGGATAACATTATGCGTAATTATAACAGCATTTTTTATCTATATATTTAACTATAATATAGTCTTAAGAAAATCCGATCTGGATACAAGTCAGAAGAAGAAGCTTGCACTGTCACTTGCAATATTCACGGCACCATACACATTCTATATTCCTACACATTGGTTTTACTATTAATTATGTTTATCTATACCAGTCCTTGGGTATCGGCTCACCATCTTCAAAAAGCTTAGGATTTCTTTTAAGATAATCCGATGTTAAGTCAGCCATTCCTACAGCATCACATAGGTAGCACTCAGCATCACCGATTTTGCCTTTTTTGGCTATGCCATAATGCAGGAAGGGAGGCAGCATCTTGTCGTAATTTTGAGACACATCACCACCGGGGAAATAGTGTGAGTGAAACGGACGGTCAATTATCCTTCCATCGGGAGCTAATATTTTAAACTGCCGCGGTTTTTCCATCAACCGGTCAGGTATCCGGTTCCATTCCTCCACACCATGTATGAAGGTGTTCTTTTTCAGGCTGCATCCAAGGAATAATATTTTAGCATTTCTATCATACAATTTTCCCCAACATCCGTTTCTTGAGCATGGTGTATCAAAGTTCTCTTCGCCTGAGGTATATTCCTCCGCATCCTTCCCGATAGCTGCAACCGAATGGGTAGGATGGAGTGAGCGAACCGCACCCGGTCTTTTCATGAAAAGGTTTGTCAGGATTCCTACACAAGACGGTTCTGTCATGGGATTAAATATATTATACTCATCATTGATCTGCTCCCATGTATGTGTCGGGAATATTAAAAGCCCATCGTCCTTCATATAATCGATAAACGCATCAAGTACCGTATCAGCTCCGCCTTCGACCTCGCCGACAGATTTCATGGACGAATGCACCAGCAATGTGTCCGTGGGTTTGATTCCTATATTTATTAAATCGTTCAAAATATCCTGTTTGGTGTACATAGATTCTTCTCTCCCTGTTAATTCGCATTTGTAGTATATATCTAGGTGTTACGAGAGGAACTGAAATAATAAAAGCTCTTATAACTGTCCTTTTAGGATAATCAAGCAGATATCTTGGCAAACTGTGTAATCATGAGCTTATTATAGCTGAATATAATTACATATACAATTAAACTTAATATATTTTTTCATCTTCAGTATCTATTGCATTTCATGTCAAATATCAAGTTGGTTGGATTTTCGTCAGTCAAATATGCTGTTTGACAATATATACCACAAAGAAGTATAATTTAAGAAATATTAGGTGCTTTGCTTTAAGCTGCTCAAGGATAAGGAGGATATCATGGAACAGAATATTATTGCAGTCATATGGGATTTTGATAAAACATTAGTTGACGGATATATGCAAAAACCGATTTTTAATAAATACGGGATAAATGAACAGGATTTTTGGAGTGAGGTTAATGAGCTTGCAAATGAATATAAAAAACAAGGTATAAGGGTCAATAGAGACATATTATATCTTAATCATTTTATTACCTGCACGCAGCAAAACATTTTTCCTGATCTGAGCAACAAAGCCCTGTTCAAGCTTGGTAAAGAGCTTGAATTCTATAACGGAATTCCTGAAATTTTTGAGGAATTGAAGAAAAAGGTCAAAGACAATCCTGAATATCAGACATTTAATATAGAGGTTGAGCATTATATAATCAGCACCGGATTGGCTGAAATGATAAAGGGTTCTATAATAAACAAGCATGTTAAAGGCATATGGGGATGTGAGTTTATTGAAGAGCCTATAAAATCATCTTTGGTAAAAGAATATAATAATAGGGATAATGAAAGTAATAAGGATACCAAGATAAGCCAGATTGCGTATGCCATAGACAACACATCAAAAACCAGGGCTATTTTTGAGATAAATAAAGGAGCAAATCTGTTTCCTGATATAGACGTTAATTCAAAAATGGATCTAAAGGACAGAAGAGTGCCTTTTGAAAATATGATATATATTGCAGACGGACCAAGTGATGTTCCTGCGTTTTCGGTTATTAAGGGCAATGGTGGTAAAGCATTTGCCGTATATCCTAAAGGTGATATGAGGGCATTTCAGCAGGTTAGCAGGTTAATACAGGATGGCCGGATTGATATGCTGGGAGAAGCAGATTA
>DUQV01000165.1 GCA_012837605.1 Clostridiales bacterium
CAGGAGCACTGACAACTCCTTTTGTTCTTGCACTTTCTCTTGGTCTGTCCAACATAAAGGGCGGTAAGAAAGCAGAAGAAAACTCCTTTGGTCTTGTTGGTATTATGAGTGCAGGACCGATACTGTCTGTTATGCTTTTGTCGATTATATCCGGACAGAAAAATATACATGGAGATGCAGGTGAGTACATCTTCCAAAAAGGAGTTATAGGTCCTATTCTGAATGCTGTACCTTACATATTTATAGAATCTCTACTTGCACTGCTGCCTATAACCGCACTGTTTTTTATATATAATTTTACAAAATTTAAAATAAAAAAGAGAGAAATGATCGGAATTATAAAAGGACTTGTCTTTTCATTACTGGGTCTTGTTATATTTCTGACAGCTGTTAATTCCGGGTTCATGGATATGGGTAGAATAATAGGTATGGAAATAGCAAAAACAAATAAAGGACTGCTAATAGGAACCGGATTTGTTTTAGGCCTTATCGTTGTTCTTGTCGAGCCTGCCGTACATGTTCTCGGCGAGCAAATCGAGGAGGTTACAGGCGGTCACATACCTGTCAGTTTAATAAGGATGACGCTATCCTTAGGTGTTGGAACGGCGATAGCTCTTTCCATGGTTAGAATAGTTGTCCCTACAGTTAAGCTATGGTATTTCCTTTTACCCGGCTTTGCTATAGCTGTGCTTCTTTCTTTTAAATCAGATCCGATATTTGTAGGAATTGCTTATGATGCAGGTGGTGTTGCTTCAGGTCCTATGACGGCTACCTTCGTACTTGCATTGGCTCAAGGTGCAGCTTCAAGTATTGAGACTGCTAATGTTCTTGTCGATGGTTTTGGCATTATAGCCATGGTGGCAATGGCTCCGGTTCTTTCAATAATGGTTCTTGGAACCATATTCCGGCGTAGGAAGGTTGTTGAGCGTCATCATACCGGCGATGATACAAAAACTGAAACTGCTTCTCCTTCAGCTGCAGGCGACTTGAATCATGATTGTCTCCTTGCAGTTGTGAATAGGGGCTATGCTGAAGATGTCATTGATGCGGCAAGACAAGCGGGGGCTACAGGGGCTACCATATTTCATGGAAGAGGTACGGGAGACCATCAGGCTGTCATATTGCCGATTATCAATATTGAATTGCAGCCTGAAAAGGAAATTGTGTGCCTGATTACAGGAATTGACATAAGTACTAATGTTGCCAACAGTTTGCTGAAGGACGAGCAGTTGGTACAAAACGGTGAATTGGCAGTATATCTTTCACCAACCGTTGCAATGATTAAGGATCTTACATTTAACAGCAACTCGTCAGCAGACTAATGATAATTAAAACAGGGTGGGATAAATAATATGAAAACAATGGAAACGGACAGACTAATATTAAGACCTTTTAGGTACACGGATTGTCAGGACCTGTATGAATACGCAAAAAACCCCAATATAGGTCCCAATGCCGGCTGGAAGCCCCATGAGAGTTTACAGGAATCAAAAGCAATAATAAAAAGCTTTATTGAGGGAGATGAGGTTTTGGCAATTGTCTGGAAGGTCAATAAAAAAGTTATTGGATCAATAGGCTTGCATAAGGATCAGCTAAGATCAGCGGATAATGTGAAGATGTTGGGATATGTCTTATCGGAAGATTACTGGGGCAAGGGAATAATAACAGAAGCCGCAAAAGCTGTCTTGGCATATGCTTTTACCGAATTAAACCTTACTTTGGTTACGGTACATCATTTTGCTTATAATCAAAAATCAAGGCGTGTAATAGAAAAATGCGGCTTTCATTATGAAGGAACTCTAAGACATTGTACTAAGATATATAACGGCAATACCTACGACCTGATGTGCTACTCCATGACCGGAGATGAATGGGAGAAGCTGTACAGATAAAGATGAATTTTTTTGTTCAATAAATGCTATATGGACTGTGATTTGTTGTTTAATAACAAAACCACAGTCCATATTATTGTGATAAAAAACCGTATTACTAAAAATCGTGTGCATTCCAATAGGTTATATCATACTTCTCCAATATGGTTTCAAACCCATCGGAAGTCCCTCTTACACGCATAGGACATCCTTCCTTAAGTAAGGGCAGATCTTCTCTCCTTCCCCGTATTATTGGATAGTTGTCCATAAGCTCTTCTTTAGTCATGGTAAAAACCTGATTTCCTTCATCCAGCATAGTGACTAAATCAGGAGTAAAATCTTCCGAACCATCTCTGTTTGAGTATTGCTTACAAAATACCCCTTTCCGGGCTGCGAATATATTAAGCCTTCGGATACCAGCACTTCATAGGCACGACTGGTTGTAATTACACTAATCTGCAGATCCCTAGCCAGACTTCTGATAGAAGGAAGCGGTTCATCCGCAAGGATTTCCTTATTGATTATCGCATCCTTGATCTGAGCCATATAATTATCCGCTATATGGTTTTACCACTTGAATTTTCCCATTAAATAAGTTATAGTAATATTCGCTGCATAACTATATTAATGGTTTGGCAGCAACGTCAGTTCGAGACCTTCCTGACGAAGGGATTGTAAAACATCCCTTAAAACAAAACTAAAGGAGACTAAAAAATGAATAAGAAAACGTTATATGTCACTCAGGCGGCTATTATCGCCGCTATCTATGTTGTACTGGTCTTTGTGTTCCAGTATTCAAGCTTCGGACCGATTCAGTTTCGTATTGCAGAAGCATTAACCGTTCTGCCTTACTTTACACCTGCTGCCATACCCGGCGTTACCATAGGATGCCTGCTTAGCAACCTTCTCTTTAGGGCAGATATTCTGGACGTAGTATTCGGAACTGCGGCAACCCTTATAGCAGCCTATCTGTCATATCAATTACGGGAAAACAAGTTCCTAGTTCCGGTTCCCCCTATTCTGGTTAATGCCATTATCATACCATGGGTATTAAAGCATGCATATTTTGAAGCAGATCCGATTCCCTTAATGATGCTTACGGTTGGAGTCGGGCAGTTGGTTTCTGCAGGTATATTAGGTATGATTCTGTTATTTTCTTTAGAGAAAGTAAGACATATTATTTTCAAAGATAATTAATAGATTTCAAAGCGGAATACCCCTTGCACCGTTTAGGGCAAGAATGATAATTTCCTTATATTATATATAATATATAAAGGGAAGGCTTCCGTTTTATTAAGAAACCTTCCCTTTAAATTACTATCTTTAAATAATTAATCACATATTCTATATCATGTATAAATCTACATATTGAATTTCTGCCTGTATATCCGGTTTCTGCTTACAGCTCACAATTTCCCACTGTCCTTGGGAACGGAACCACATCACGAATATTACTCATACCGGTCAGATACATTACGCAGCGTTCAAAGCCAAGACCAAAGCCTGCATGTCTGACAGAACCGTATTTTCTAAGATCCAGATAGAATTCGTAATCCTCTCTTTTCAGATTCATCTCTTCCATACGCTTCAGCAGCTTGTCATAATCGTCTTCTCTCTGACTTCCGCCTATGATTTCACCGATTCCCGGTACAAGAAGATCCATAGCAGCAACTGTCTTATTATCCTCATTCAGCTTCATATAGAAAGCCTTGATCTCCTTCGGATAATCTGTTACAAAGACAGGCTTTTTAAATACCTGCTCAGTCAAATAGCGTTCATGTTCAGTCTGTAGGTCACAGCCCCAGTATGCTTTATAATCGAAATTATCATTGTTCTTTTCTAATATTTTGATGGCCTCTGTATAAGTTACATGACCGAACTCGGAATTTACCACATTTGAAAGTCTGTCCAGAAGTCCCTTATCAATAAATTGATTGAAGAAATTCATCTCCTCAGGGGCATTCTCCATCACATAATTGATTATATATTTCAGCATATCTTCAGCTAATTCCATATCATCCTTTAAATCTGCAAATGCGATTTCAGGCTCTATCATCCAAAACTCCGCTGCATGGCGGGTGGTATTGGAATTCTCGGCGCGAAATGTCGGACCAAAGGTATATATATTCTTAAATGCCAAGGCATAAGCCTCACCGTTAAGCTGTCCGCTTACAGTAAGATTAGTCTCCTTACCAAAGAAATCTTCTCTATTATCCACCTTGCCGTCATTTGTTCTTGGAGGGTTGTCAATATCAAGAGTTGTTACTCTGAACATCTCTCCCGCTCCCTCAGCATCACTTCCGGTAATAATTGGTGTATGCACATATATGAAGTTTCTGTCCTGGAAGAACTTATGAATTGCATAAGCTATAAGAGAACGCACACGGAATACAGCTTGAAATGTATTTGTTCTTGGTCTTAGATGGGTAATGGTTCTTAAATACTCTAAGCTGTGTCTTTTCTTTTGAAGCGGATAGTCAGGTGTTGAGGCTCCTTCTATCATAATCTTCTCCGCCTGAATCTCGAAGGGCTGCTTAGCTTCCGGAGTAGCAACCAGTTCACCGGTAACAATGATTGCAGAGCCCACATTCAGCTTGGATACTTCATTAAAATTATCGATATTATTATTATAAACTACCTGTAATGTATTAAAACAGGTTCCATCGTGAAGTACAATAAAACCGAAGGTCTTAGAATCTCTTACACTGCGAACCCAGCCCCCAACCGTTATGCTTTTACCGATATACTGTTCATTGTTACGATATAACTGCCTGATTTCTACTAATTCCATAGCTTGACTCCTTTTATAATTATTTATAAGCAGATTAGGACTCAAAGCTCTGTGCGTTTTGCTTATGATTCGGTTTAACGGACTAATCTGCCTATCGTGAATATTGAATAGTATATCATAAGATTGTAAGATTTCAAGACAAAATCTTATTTACTGCCCAGTGAAGGATAGAAAATCTCGAATGAGCTTTTATTATCCTTCTTTGCCATAACCAGAGCTGATTTTGCATTTGAATATACACCAGAATAATCTGCCGATCCTTTTATCAGTGCAATGCCGATACTTATGCTTACACTGTTTTTATTGTAGTCATATGAGAATAATTCATCAACTTCTCTGCAAATATATTCAGCCTTATCATAAGCAATTCTGTCTGAGCTTATGTCCTTCATATATATCATAAAATCCCCTAAGCCCATTCTGCCTATAACATCGCTCCTTCTGAATAATCCTTTAAGAATCTTGGCAATGGAGACCAAGACATTTTCACCTTCTACTATCTTGATAACCTCGTTTAGTCCCTTATAATTGCGTACCTCACAGAGGAAAAGTGCTGATATGACGTCTGAATCCTGGTTAAGCATACTGTCAGCCACCATATCCTTTGCACAATCTTCAGTATACACCTGAGTCAGATTATCCAATTGAACCTTAGGAGCTGTTTTCTTATCTTCCTGCTTTGTTTGTATTAAGGACAGCTTCCCTACTACCTTAAAGGGATTTTTATTTTCATCAAAAATTATGGATGCATAACATATATACCAAGACATCTCTCCATCCTTGGTTATCATCCGAAACTCCAATATAGCCTGCTTTTTACCGCTCATTATACTTTTAAATGTCTTGATTACCGCCGGTAAGTCATCAGCATGGATTAGCTTCGTTTTCTCCAGTCTCTTGCTAAAATCTTTAAATTGTGATTCTTTACCGAACACCTCACGGAACAATTCCGTAAATGTAAGAGTATCTGTTGCAATTACATATTCGAAATACAATTCTTTTGAAAGCTCCATTATGGTGCGATAATAATCCAATTCCTGTTCTATTTTCCTATATCCCAACATATGCTCGGAAACATCCAATGCCATACAGAAGTAAATCGGATAGGTTTTGTTCTGCTTCTGATATACTTCATCTGTCTTGCTTCCGTTAATCATAATCCACTTTAAACTGCCGTTCTTTTGGAGCACTCTATAAAATAACAAAAACTGATTGTCCTTTTTCTGCTTGTTTGCTGCAATCTGCTGTGTATAGAATATAATATCTGCCGAATAGACTGTCTTAAATATGGACTTGGGCAGCTTCGTCTGCTTACTGCTGTCCATTTCAATAAGCTCATAGAATGTATCAGAAGCATACATAATAGTAAGCTCATCATCCAATGCGATTCTTAAAAGCCCGCCGGGCAAAGTACTTAACATCTGATCCATATTTATTGTATGATTATCACTCATATTTTCGCGCCTTTCCGTATTTATTATCGATAAATGTAAATGTGTACTTAATTATAATATATATTGTTTTTAATTACAATAATATAGAAGCTTCAACAACTTCTCATGCGTTTATTCTTCAACAATTCTGCTCTTCCTAATCCTCCTTGTTTTAGCGGCAACATCTCTCTATAGATTATAATGCCACAAATTGGTATAAAAATACCATGCAGCACTATGAATGTCAAGCAGAATTTGTTGAAAATACATATATTTTAGAAGATTTACAGTCTTCTGTCCGAACAAAATTTACATCAAATGATGTCCTAATATCATAAGCCTTATAATCTTACTTTATTCGACACAAGCAATAAAAAATTTTATACAAATTGCATATAACATTTAAAAAAATTAATTTTTCCTTGTGAATTATTATTGTAGATATTTTAACAATCCCATGATATAATATCCACGACAAGCAGATTAGTCCAAGAAAAACAGTGTGATTTATGTGACACAATATTGTGTCACATAAAATCATAGTGTTTTTCTTGGATAAGTGCAGTGTATCATAATTCGTTCGGCTTTGCTGAGCTTTCAGCTTTGCTGAACTTTTATATGGTTAAAATATATAAATTTGTAACTAATAACTTGCTTATGCATACATTAAAAACTTATTTACGACAAAATAAACATTGGAGGTTGTGTCATGGGTGTGAAACAAAGTACTGTTCCCTTTGCGGGAACAAATGAGCAGTATGAAAAACTACTCAAAGTAATTGCAGATCACAAAGACGAAAAAGGCGCATTGATGCCAATCATGCAGAAAGCCCAAGAGATATACGGCTATCTGCCGATTGAAGTACAATCCATAATTTCAAACGAATTAAATGTTCCGTTAGAAAAGATTTATGGTATTGCCACTTTTTATTCTCAATTCTCGTTAAACCCGAAAGGCAAGTATGTGATTTCAATATGTCTTGGAACCGCATGCTATGTTAAGGGTGCAGGCGATATCCTGCTTAAGCTTAAGGAACTGTTAAATATATCTGATGGTGAGTGTACTCCGGATGGCAAGTTCTCATTAGACTCCTGCCGCTGTATCGGAGCTTGTGGCTTGGCACCGGTTATGATGATTAACGACGATGTATATGGGAAAATTACACCCGATGACATTGAGGGTATCTTGGCAAAGTACAAGTAATTATGTTTCAGGGATACCGTTAATCATAATTGAAAAATTGAATTATTAATCACAATTGAAAAATCAAATAGTTAATCAAAATTGAAAAATCAAATAGCGATAGAGAATAACGCTTTATATTTAACATTAATATTTGAAGGAGGATGGCAGATGAAGTCTCTAGAAGAACTGAGAGCAATCCGAGAGAAAATGCAGGCACAGATGGGACTTGGTAAGGAAAGCGGTAATCAGACCCGTATCGTAGTAGGTATGGCTACCTGCGGTCTTGCCAGCGGTGCAAAGCCTGTATTTGATGCTCTTTCCGATAAGATAGAAGAAAAAGGCTTAACAAATGTTGCGGTAACACCAACAGGATGCATAGGACTGTGTCAATACGAGCCTATTGTTGAAATTATTGAACCCGGTAAGGATAAAGTAACTTATATTAAAATGACACCTGAAAAAGTGCTGGAGGTTGTAGATCAGCATTTAATACGCGGTCATATTGTCACAAAATATACCATCGCTGAGATGGTCGGATAACCAAAGGAGGTCACATAATGTATCGTTCACACGTATTAGTCTGCGGTGGAACCGGGTGCACTTCCTCCGGATCTCCAAAGATTTTAGAAACTTTAAATAAAGAAATAGCAAAAGCCGGAATTAAAAATGAAGTATCTGTTGTACAAACCGGATGTCATGGTTTGTGTGATATGGGTCCTATCATCGTCGTTTATCCCGGAGCAACCTTCTATTCCATGGTAAAGCCCGAGGATATTTCTGAAATTGTAAACGAACATCTTGTAAACGGACGTGTTGTATCCAGGCTGGTTTATGATGCAACCATAACCGAAGAAGGTATTAAATCAATTAATGAAACTGATTTTTATAAAAAACAGTATAGAATTGCTTTGCGTAACTGTGGTGTAATTAATCCTGAAAGTATAGATGAATATATAGGCACTAACGGTTATGAAGCACTTGGAAGGGCATTGACACAGTATACGCCTGATCAGGTTATCCAGATGATAATTGACAGCGGTTTAAGAGGAAGAGGCGGCGGCGGATTCTCTACCGGTATAAAGTGGAAACTTGCCAAGGGTAATGATGCTGACCAGAAGTACGTATGCTGTAACGCAGACGAGGGAGATCCCGGAGCATTTATGGATCGTTCGGTATTAGAGGGTGATCCCCATGTAGTATTAGAAGCAATGGCAATTGCAGGATACGCTATAGGAGCATCACAGGGATATATCTATATACGTGCAGAATATCCTGTTGCTGTAGAGCGTTTGAATAAAGCCATATCACAAGCAAGAGAATACGGATTGCTTGGTAACAATATCTTTGGAACTGATTTTAGTTTTGACATAGAACTCAGACTGGGAGCGGGTGCTTTCGTATGCGGAGAAGAGACAGCCTTACTCACATCTATTGAAGGTAACCGTGGTGAACCCCGTCCACGTCCTCCATTCCCGGCACAAAAAGGGTTGTTCCAGAAACCGACTCTGCTTAATAATGTCGAAACATATGCTAACATCCCTCCCATTATCCTTAACGGTCCTGAATGGTTCAGTTCCATGGGTACAGAGAAGTCTAAGGGTACTAAGGTATTCGCCTTAGGAGGAAAAATACGAAACACAGGTCTTGTTGAGATACCTATGGGAACAACTCTTCGCGAGGTTGTTGAGGATATCGGAGGAGGAATTCCTAACAACAAGAAATTTAAAGCGGCTCAGACAGGCGGACCATCCGGAGGATGTATTCCCGCAAGCAAATATGATATTCCGATTGATTATGACAATTTAGTCAATATAGGCTCCATGATGGGCTCGGGCGGACTCATAGTCATGGATGAGGACAATTGTATGGTGGATATCGCCAAGTTCTTCCTTGAGTTTACCGTGGACGAGTCCTGCGGAAAATGTACTCCTTGCCGTGTAGGAACAAAGCGTCTTTATGAAATGCTTGATAAAATTACAAAAGGCAACGGAACGATGGAAGACCTCGATAAGTTAGAGGATTTATGCAAATACATTAAAGAGAACGCTCTATGCGGACTTGGTCAAAGTGCACCAAATCCCGTGTTATCCACTCTTCGTTACTTTAAAGACGAATATATAGCACATGTGGTTGATAAAAAATGTCCTGCTGCTGTATGTAAGGCTTTGTTATCGTACGTAATCGATCCAAGTATATGCAGAGGCTGTACATTATGCTCAAGGAGCTGCCCGAACAATGCCATCTCCGGTAAGGTTAAGGAAGCTCATGTCATTGATCAAGATAAGTGTATCAAATGTGGTATCTGTAAAGAAAAATGCCGCTTTGGTGCTATATCTATACGCTAGAATGGAGGTTACTATGGAAAAGGTTAATATTAAAATAAATGGCATACCCTTGGAAGTTCCTGCGGGGACAACTATCTTAGAAGCAGCAAAACTGGCACATATCGATATTCCAACCCTATGCTTCCTAAAAGAAATTAACGAAATCGGTGCTTGCCGTATCTGTGTTGTAGAAGTAAAAGGAGCCAGAAGCCTTGTGGCATCATGCGTATATCCTGTATCAGAAGGTATGGAAATAAGAACCGATTCACCCAAGGTATTGGCATCCCGAAAACAGACACTGGAGCTTATACTTTCCGATCATGACAGAAAATGCTTATCCTGTGTAAGAAGCGGAAACTGTGAGCTTCAAAAGCTGTGTAACGATCTGAAGGTTGAGGATGAGACTGTATATGAGGGCGAACGCAATCATTATGAACCGGACAGCTCCTCAACTCACATGGTTAGAGATAATAATAAATGTATTTTGTGCCGTCGCTGCTCTGCAGTCTGTGATCATGTACAGGGCATAGGAGTAATCGGAGCAAATGAAAGAGGTTTTACAACAAATATAGCCTGTGCATTTGATATGGGTCTTGGTGAAACCAGCTGCGTTTCCTGCGGACAGTGTATAGCAGTATGTCCTACCGGTGCATTATATGAAAAGGATTATACCGAGGATGTTTTTGCAGCAATCAATGATCCTGAAAAATATGTTGTGGTACAGACAGCACCTGCTGTCCGTGCAGCCTTAGGAGAAGCCTTCGGACTTCCAATTGGTACAAATGTTCAGGGTAAGATGGTTGCAGCTTTAAGACGTCTGGGCTTTGATAAGGTTTTTGACACAGACTTTGCTGCGGATCTAACTATTATGGAGGAAGCAACCGAGTTTATTGACCGTGTTCAAAATGGCGGAAAACTTCCACTTATAACCTCCTGTTCTCCGGGATGGATAAAATATTGTGAGCATTATTATCCTGATATGCTTGATAACCTGTCAAGCTGCAAATCACCACAGCAAATGTTCGGTGCAATTACAAAGACATATTATGCCCGGAAGATGGGTCTTGATCCTAAAAATATAGTAATGGTAAGCGTTATGCCTTGTACGGCAAAGAAATTTGAAATCAAACGTGATGATCAGGATGCAGCCGGAGTACCGGATGTGGATATATCAATTACTACGAGAGAGCTTGCCAGAATGATTGAACGGGTTGGTCTTAACTTCCTGTCACTTCCCGATGAGGAATTCGATGATCCTTTGGGACGTTCTACCGGTGCGGCAGTAATCTTCGGTGCATCAGGCGGTGTTATGGAAGCTGCTCTTAGAACAGCTGTTGAAACCCTAACCAATGAAGAGCTTCCTGACCCTGTATTCTCAGAGGTTAGAGGTACTGACGGTATTAAGAAGGCAACCTACAATGTGGCAGGCATGGACGTAAATGTGGCTGTTGTATCAGGTCTTAGCAATGCAAAGGTCATATTAGATGAGATACAATCCGGCAACTCCCCATATCATCTTGTTGAGATAATGGCTTGTCCCGGCGGATGTGTAAACGGCGGCGGTCAGCCTCAGCAGCCTGCAAGTGTCAGAAATAATACGGATATTAGAGCACTGCGTGCGAAAGCACTCTATGATCAGGATGCTTCTATGAAGATTAGAAAATCTCATGAAAATTCTGCAGTTAAGAAACTGTATGAAGAATTCTTAGAAGCACCCGGAAGTCATAAAGCCCATGAAATCCTTCATACATCCTATGTAAAAAGGGCAATCAATCCGTATTAATGCTAAAACGGATATACCTTAAGCCTTATACTTTAAAACTCATATTATTGACTTTTATTTCGATGTTTTCTATACTTAATATATAGGTAATATCGCATATATTCATAATATATTATTAATTGAATATATGTAATAAAAAGCCGCATTTGCGGTTAAGAGGGAAGGAGCCAAATTCTATGACAAATGCCTTAAAACACCCCTTATTACTTCTTGACAACAGCAATATGAACACTCTTTTTAACGAAGGTGAATTCAGATGCACAAACATGACCTTCGAAGAAGCAAGAGAAATCATTGGCATGTATGA
>DUQV01000022.1 GCA_012837605.1 Clostridiales bacterium
GGAAGAAGAACTCTCTTACTGTTTTCTGTATTGGGTTCACATAGGTATACTCCAAAATCGGATATTTTGCATACCTTAAGTATTTGATATTTTCCTAATTCTATCATATTAATCCTTTCTGTATCCGTCAAATTCTACAATGGCATATGGTACTCTATCCGCACTGTCTAAAACAACAATGTACTTGTTATCCGTATGGGACATTCTTGGGTGTATTATGTCACCAAGAACCGCTTGTCTTTTATACTCCACACGCATATCAGACACCATAAAGCTATCCGGAAGGAGCTCCTCTGCCATCTTAATATACTGCACATTATTAACATGTTTATATGAATCAATATTGGTTTTTGTAACCGGAAAGGAAGGGTAGCTATCGGGATTTTCAGGTATGGCAATCTTTCTGCTTTTATGCTCCATCGGATAAGCCGGCTCAAGTATATATCCCATATTATCCTCGGGTACCTTTGCAGGACACTGGTTTTCCACATCCATATAGACCCATATTGAATCTGCAACGGCAATTATTCTTTCGCTGCGGTCTTTCATAATAAAGTTTCGGTATCCGTAAAAGCCCTTGAATGCATACGGCCATGTACCTATAGTGATATAATCGCCTAAAGAGGCCTGCTTCAGAATCTGAAGGTTCCAGCTTAACAGCAGCCATACTCTTTTATTGTTTTCTATTCTTGACAGCCCCAGATTCATATCCTCTGATTGAAATGTGCTGCAATCCTGAAAGTAATTAATTATCGATGATGGATTTAATATACCTTTATTATGGTTGATTTCAGAATATCGTATTCGACTGTCGAATGTGTACATAACCTTAACCTCTCAAATATTTAGATCCTATCAAAATCATCATGTTTTACGTAACATTTTTTTATATCATAATAAAACATGGTGATTTTCATATATTAATAACATAACATACGGACTCAACAAATACCAGTAAAGTTTATTATTTTATAGCATTTTGTGCAATATTAAGAAGGGCTGATGGTGACTAAATCACTGGTATTTATTATGCATATTTGATATAATTAGCTTGTTTGTATTAAGATGTACGCGGATATTATATAACTAAGACGGAGGTTTTATTATGGTTTATGATGTCATAATTATCGGTTCAGGTCCGGCAGGATTATCAGCAGCAATCTATGCACAAAGAGCCGAGTTAACGAACATTGTAATAGAAAAGACCGGTATAAGCGGAGGTCAAATAATCAACACCTATGAGGTTGACAATTATCCCGGCATTCCCGGTATAAGCGGTTTTGATCTTAGTGCTAAATTTAGAGAGCATTGTGACAGATTAAATACTGCCTTTATAACCGGAGAGGTAGTCGGGTT
Source organism: Clostridiales bacterium (assembly GCA_012837605.1). Taxonomy (GTDB): domain Bacteria; phylum Bacillota; class Clostridia; order Lachnospirales; family Lachnospiraceae; genus Mobilitalea. The sequence continues at coordinate 1,357 of DUQV01000022.1, forward strand.
TAAGCTTGAGGATAATATAAAAGTGATTACCCTGGACGATGGAACTGTATATCGTGCCAGGACAATTGTTATTTCATCGGGCGGAAGACCCCGCCATTTGAATGTTCCCGGGGAGGATAAGTTTGCAGGGTTAGGATTGTCATATTGTGCAACCTGTGACGGAGCTTTCTTTAAAAATAAGACGGTTGCAGTCGTAGGCGGCGGAGATGTTGCGGTTGAAGATGCGATTTTCCTATCTAGGATATGCGAGAAGGTGTATGTTATTCACAGAAGAGATGAATTTAGAGCAATAAAGAGCAGTGTAAATAAGCTACTTGCTAACAGTAATGTCGAAGTGTTGTGGGATAGCGTTGTAGAAAGCATTAACGGAACACAAACAGTGGAATCACTTAATATAAAAAACGTAAAAACCGGTGATGTTTCCATCCTGGAAGTGGCAGGAATATTTATTGCCATAGGATATATTCCGAATTCACATTTATTCAAAGATATAGTGGCTACAGATGACAGAGGATATATTATAGCCGGTGAGAATTGTGAGACAAATGTCCCCGGAATATTTGCCGCCGGAGATATAAGAACTAAAGATTTGAGACAGATAATTACGGCTGCGGCTGATGGTGCAAATGCTATTACAGCAGTAGAAAAATATTTAAATAAGAATTGAGTGAAGCGGAATAAATATTAATGTCTTAAAAATATAAAAAAGCGTGGTATTTTAGCCCTTTTTCGCATTTATTTCTACAAGAATTTATTGACACTAAGTATAGAATTTGTTATAATTATCATCAAAGATGTAATAATTTTGTAACAATTATACCATAGCGAATCCATTTGCAACAGACATAAGCAATTAATTGCTTGCTGTATTTGGGGGGAACACAGATGAAGAAATATAAGGCTTTAAAAACTGCAATATTTGCAGCATCAGCCTTAATGTTTATATCAGCTTCAAAAGACAAGGCATTTGCTGAGCAAATGACATGCGTAGAGGTTGGTGTAGCCGGCATATCGAAAACCCTAAATGATATATATTCATGTGGTGACAAGAATGTAAGTGAAAAAATCACCGAATTATTTAATGCGGAGATATATTCACCATATTCTAATCTGGGTGTTTCCATAGCAAGCAATTATGTAAATGTAAGAAGTCAACCGTCTACTGAGAGTGAAATTGTCGGAAAGCTGTATAATGGCTGTGCAGCTGAGATATTGGAATGGCTTGAGGGTGATTGGGTCAAGATAGTATCCGGTGATGTGGAAGGATATATCGCTTCAAACTATCTTGCTACCGGAAAAGAGGCTGAGAAGCTGGTTGATAAGCATGCAGAGAAATATGCAACTGTAGTTCGAACGCAAACACTGCGTGTACGTGAAGAGCAAAGCACTGAATCAAGGACGTTAGAGTTAATTCCTTTAGGAGAGCGTTATCCTGTAATAAAAGAATACGATGAGTGGGCTGAAATTCTTATCAGTACGGATGATCAGGGTGACGATTTTACAGGTTTTGTACATAAGGATTATGTGGAGATAGAAGTTATCTTTAAGAAAGCTATATCTATAGAGGAAGAACAAAGAATTATCAGACAGCAGCGTGAAGCAGAGAGAGCCGAAGCAGAGAGGCTTCAACGTCTTGCTGAAGAAGAAGAAAGAAGACGTATCGAGGAAGCCAGAAGACAGGAAGAGGCTAGGAAGGCTGCTGAGGAAAAAGAAAAGGCCGAGCAGGAATCAAAGAATGAGGGAAATTCCTCCGGCAGTTCAGGAAGTTCCTTGGGAATTGAGATAGCCAATTATGCACAGAAATTTGTGGGCAACCGTTATGTTTGGGGAGGTACCAGTCTTACAAAGGGTGCAGACTGCTCCGGTTTCGTATATACAATATATAAGCAATTTGGATATAATATCGAAAGAGTATCAAGGGATCAGGCGAGGACAGCCGGACGAAAGGTTGATGTAAGCGAACGTCAACCCGGTGACCTTATATTCTATACGGACAACAAAGGTGTTGTAAACCATGTTGCCATTTACATAGGCAATGATAAGATTGTTCATGCAGCAAGCTCAAGGCAAGGTATTATTATATCGCAGTATAATTACCGTAAGGTTTATTGCGTAAGAAGAATTGTGAATTAGTATTTATCTTCGTTAGCCTATTGGTATATCATTTATTATAGAAGGAGTACGCCTATGGGTGTTAGTGATAATAAAGAAAGAAGAAGATATAAGAGACTGCCTATCGAGCTTGAGTTGGAAATAGACGAAATATTTAAGCAGGATAATGTTATCGTCAGTAATATAGGTGCTTCTATATCGGTATATGACATATCAAGAAGCGGTATCGGATTTGTCAGTGAAGCAAATTTGCCTGTAGGCTATTATTTTAGAGGAAATATTCAGTTTAGCAATGGTGACTTCTTTAGAGTGGTAATTAAAATAGTAAGATCCACTGATACAGACGGAAACAAAAAAGTATATGGAGCGGAATTTGTCGGGCTTGCTCCGTTTCTTGCAGACAAGGTTGATAACTATGAAAGAAGTCTTAAGTCAAACAAATAAGTATAGAAGGGACTGTCCAAAGGATGAATGGGGCAGTCCCTTATTGCATGTGATAGAAAATAGAAATGTTCGTCCAATTATGAATTCATAGAATTATTCCCGATAATATTATAAAAAGAATTATTATAGTAATATAATAAATAAGCTTTCATAAAATTTTGAAAATTGATTTAATTTGAGAAATTCACATTTACAATACTGCAAACAAAATCCTAGCAAAGAACTATTGACAAAATAGGATATAGTAATCTTGCACAAAAGCATAAAGAATAATTACATAAAAAGGATATTGTGATTTGGATGTAAATAACATGAAAAAAAGTTATCCACATAAAAAAAACCTTGTTTTTAAATAAAAAGAAGTTATACACGTATTTATCCACATTATCCACAATTACAAACTACTCTTGTCGCATAAGAAAAAACGTGTCAAGCACGAAAATCCGTTTTGTTACTTCTGATAAATCGACCTAATATAACCAATAAATGGCATATATTGACTGTCGGGACAATTGTCGGAAAACGCCCCAATAAGATGTAAATTAACAAAATCTTAACGAAAAATGATGAAAATAACGGAATTGTGATAATGGATAAATAATATGTAAAATCATGAAGTTTGATACTATTTTGGAACAAAATTCTAAAGTGCTTGTCACATATTTTGTACTATGCTATAATTTATTTAAGCATATATCGAATGCTAATAGAGGTAAAGGAGTTGATGTTATGCGTTATATTATCAGTGGAAAGAATATTGATGTAACGGAAAGTTTAAAGACAGCGGTATATGAGAAGATTGGGAAACTGGAACGTTATTTCACTCCTGATACAGAAATCCATGTAACTCTTAGCGTAGAAAAAGAAAGGCAAAAAATAGAAGTGACTATTCCTGTAAAGGGAAGCATTATCAGAGCTGAAGAGACCAGTAACGACATGTATGTATCTATTGATTTGGTTGAGGAAATTATAGAACGCCAGTTAAGAAAGTATAAAAATAAATTGACAAATCATAAACAAGCTTCTATCAATTTTAATAAATCATTTATTGAGGACGATTTTGCTGAAGATGACGGAATAAAGATTGTTAAAACTAAGCGGTTTGCCATTAAGCCTATGGACGCTGAAGAAGCTTGTGTTCAGATGGAGCTTTTGGGACATAATTTCTATGTGTTCAGAAATGCCAATACAGATGAAGTAAATGTAGTATATAAGAGAAAAGGAAATACCTACGGTCTGATTGAACCGGAATACTAAAGAATTAGCCGTATCTATGTCCCCTTACACACCATAATATGTATATAATACAGACCGACTCCAATAAGTTGGAACAAGAATCCGGCTTATGGAGATCGGTCTGTTATATGGTTATACAAAAATAAGTTGAATAACAATACTCATAATGTTACAATATTAGGTGAATAATTGTGAAGTCATGCAAAAACACAGGAGTGAATATTAAATGGGACTTATTGAGAAAATATTTGGAACTCACAGTGAACGGGAAATTAAACGGTTGATTCCTATTGTAGATCAGATAGAGGCTTTGGAGCCTGAGTATGAGAAGCTTTCCGATGAAGCACTTAGAGCTAAAACAGCAGAGTTCAAAAACAGACTTAAGAATGGTGAAACACTTGATGATATATTAGTAGAAGCCTATGCTACTGTCCGTGAGGCGGCAAAAAGGACTCTTAAACAGAGACACTATAGAGTTCAGTTAATTGGTGGTATTATACTTCATCAGGGTCGTATCGCAGAGATGAAGACGGGTGAAGGTAAGACACTGATGGCAACCCTGCCTTCATACTTGAATGCTCTTGAAGGAGAGGGAGTTCATATAGTTACTGTTAATGACTATCTTGCTAAGCGTGACGCGGAGTGGATGGGTCAAATTCATGAATTCTTGGGATTAAAGGTAGGCGTTATTCTGAACAGCATGGATAAGGATGAAAGACGGGAAGCATATGCCTGCGATATTACCTATGGTACCAATAATGAATTTGGCTTTGATTATCTAAGAGATAACATGGTCATATATAAAGAGCAGCTTGTACAAAGAAATCTCCACTATGCTATTATTGACGAGGTGGACTCTGTGCTTATCGATGAAGCAAGAACCCCTCTTATCATATCCGGCAGCAGTGGAAAATCTACCGAGCTTTATCGTGCCTGCGATATCCTGGCAAGACAACTGGTCAAAGGTAAGGCAAGCGGTGAGCTGACTAAGATGGCTGCCATCATGAAGGAAGAAATAACTGAAGAAGGCGACTTTATAGTAAACGAGAAGGAAAAAAATGTTCATCTGACTGCAGAAGGTGTTAAAAAAGTTGAAAGCTTTTTTAATATTGAAAATCTTGCAGATCCGGAAAACCTTGAGATACAGCACAATATTATTCTTGCACTAAGAGCTCATAATCTGATGCATAGGGATAAGGATTATGTTGTTAAGGATAATGAAGTGTTGATTGTGGACGAGTTTACGGGACGTATTATGCCCGGCAGACGCTACAGTGACGGACTCCATCAGGCGATTGAAGCCAAGGAGCGTGTTAAGGTTAAAAGAGAGAGCAAGACTCTTGCGACAATTACCTTCCAGAACTTCTTTAATAAATATAAGAAAAAATGCGGTATGACCGGTACGGCACTTACCGAGGAACAGGAATTCAGAGAAATCTACGGGATGGATGTAATTGAAGTTCCCACGAATGTTCCTGTAATCCGTATTGATAAGCAGGACGCTGTTTATAAAACAAAAAAGGAAAAGCTTCAAGCCATAATTAATGAAATTGAAAAATCCCATAAAAAAGGACAACCGGTGCTTGTAGGCACTATTACAATAGAAGCCTCCGAGGAAATCAGTGCTCTGTTAAAGAAAAGGAATATTCCCCATAACGTACTTAATGCTAAGTTCCATGAGATGGAGGCGGAAATTATAGCAGAAGCCGGTAAGCTTGGTGCAGTCACAATCGCTACCAACATGGCAGGTCGTGGTACTGATATTAAGCTTGGTGAAGGAGTAGCAGAGATTGGCGGACTGAAGATTATCGGTACAGAACGACACGAATCAAGGCGTATTGATAACCAGCTTCGCGGACGTGCAGGAAGACAGGGCGATCCCGGAGAATCACAGTTTTTCATTTCGTTAGAAGATGATTTGATGCGTCTGTTCGGTTCGGAAAGGCTGATGGGAATCTTCAATTCTCTTGGTATAGCTGATGGTGAGCAGATAGAGCATAAGATGCTTTCAAATGCTATAGAGAAGGCTCAGAAAAGAATTGAGAGCAATAACTTCGGTATAAGAAAGAACCTGTTGGAATATGACCAGGTTAATAATGAACAGAGAGAGGTTATATACGCTGAAAGAAGAAGAGTCCTAAACGGGGAAAATATGCGTGACACAATTTTTAAGATGATAACCGATACGGTAGAGGGATGTGTTAATGCATGTATCAGTGAGGACCAGCCTGCAAGCGAATGGGATTTGAATGAGCTGAATAACCTTCTGCTTCCCATTATACCTATGGAGCCTGTTGTAATTAAGCCGGAGCAGATGAAGCACATGAAGAAAAATGATCTGATCCAGCAATTAAAGGAGATAGCTGTTAAGCTTTATGAGGAAAAAGAAGCACAGTTTCCTGACAGTGAGCATTTAAGAGAGATAGAACGGGTTATTCTGTTAAAATCAATTGACAGAAAATGGATGGATCATATTGATGATATGGATCAGCTTCGTCAGGGGATCGGGCTTCAGGCATATGGTAACCGTCAGCCTATTGTGGAATATAAATTCCAAGGTTTTGAAATGTTCGAATCGATGATTGCTGCTATTCAGGAAGAAACGGTCAAAGCCCTAATGCATGTAAGAATAGAGCAGAAGGTTGAAAGAGAGCAGGTGGCAAAGGTTACCGGTACAAACAGAGATGATACATTAGCCAATACACCGATAAAAAGAACCGGTAAAAAGATTCAGCCAAATGATCCGTGTCCATGTGGAAGCGGAAGAAAATATAAGCATTGCTGTGGACGTAATGCATAGTAGAAGCATACTGATTGAAAGAGGTGATTAAGTGGTCGAATTGGATCAATTCAAATATACATTGGAAACCTATGAAGAGCCGCTGGTTGAAGTGGGGGATTCACTTTGACCTTGAAGCAAAGAAGCTGCGGATAACTGAAATAAACAAAATCATGGCAGAATCTGATTTTTGGGATGATGCAAGCAAAGCTCAGATGATTATGAAGGAGCTTACTAAGCTTAAGAGCATTGTGGATGAGTATAACAGACTTAAGACAGAATATGAAGATGTAGCCACATTAATTCAAATAGGGTATGAAGAAAATGATGAGTCCCTTCTGCCTGAGATTGAAGAGTCTTTGAATAAATTCGTAAACGATTTAGAGGAATTAAGGCTCAAGACATTATTATCCGGAGAATATGACAGTTATAATGCAATTCTAACTCTCCATGCAGGTGCGGGAGGTACTGAAAGCTGTGATTGGGCAAGCATGCTGCTTAGAATGTATCAAAGATGGGCAGATAAGAGGGGATTTTCCACACAGATTCTTGACTTTTTGGACGGTGATGAGGCGGGCTTGAAATCAGTTACCCTACAGGTTAATGGGGAAAATGCTTATGGATATTTAAAATCCGAACGAGGTGTTCATCGCCTTGTAAGAATATCACCGTTTAACGCAGCAGGAAAACGCCAAACCTCTTTTGTTTCATGTGATGTTATGCCTGACATCGAGGAAGATTTGGACACTCCGATTGATGAAAAAGATTTGAGGATTGATACCTATCGTTCAAGTGGTGCCGGAGGGCAGCATGTGAATAAAACATCATCTGCTGTTCGAATTACCCATCTGCCTACAAATATAGTCGTTCAATGTCAGAATGAAAGATCTCAGCTTCAGAACAAGGAAAAGGCATTGAAGATGCTTAAGACCAGATTGTATCTTATGAAACAGCAGGAAAATCAGGAGAAGATATCGGAAATTCGCGGTGAAGTGAAGGAAATAGGATGGGGCAATCAGATCCGTTCATATGTGCTGCAGCCTTATACAATGGTTAAGGATCATAGAACTAATGAGGAAGTAGGCAATGCACTTGGTGTTCTTGACGGAAATCTGGATCCTTTTATAAATGCATATTTAAGATGGAATGCACAGAATAAGCTTAATCCTAAAGGATAATCACTTAAGCGGTAATGGGAGGTAATTTATGAGTTCAAAGTATGCGGTTTTTGAAATTAACGGGGAAGAGTATGGAATGGATGTTATTGAAGTGAGCACAATTGAAAAGGGTCTGTCTATTAAGAAAATGGCTAATTCACCTGATAATGTTAAAGGTAAGGTCAACTTACGCGGAAATGATATTCCGGTGTACAGTCTTAGAAAAAAGATGGGTATTGAAGATAAGGAGCCGGATAAGGACACCAGATTTTTAATAACCGATGTAAACGGAGTTAATGTTGCAATTGAGACTGACCGTATAATAGGTATTCTTGATGTTGAACCAAATGACATGTATGATATCCCCCAAGTCATAAAATGCAGGAACAATTCATATATAAAATCTATTGCTAATATGGGAGACAGACGACTCATATTAATTTTAGATAATGATATGCTTCTGGATAATGAAGAGTTGGCGGCTTTACAGCCAAAAAACAAAAAGTAGGTCTTATAATTACTAAGCCTGTGTGAGATGTTAATAATATAAAATTGGCGTATATATGATTCCAACATATTAATGTGTATTACGGAGTCATATATACGCCAATTTATATATTTATATAAAAAACACCATCCTCTTTTTCGTAAAAAATCTGTCCGGATTTTGTTCATTATTTTATACAATAATATTTATAATTATGAGATTAAATAAAGCATAAGTCACAAAGTTGCTTTTTTTGACCTGTTGGTGTGAACTTAGTATTGCATTATGAATAAATATATGATAAGATTTCCTTCTTAGAAAGACAATTGTATTTGTGATACATACATTTGATATAAAGTGATCATTGAGAGGAGTGATGAAGTGAGGGAAGAGCAGTATTATATTGTAAAAAAGAAAGCACTGCCGGAGGTACTCTTAAAGGTCGTAGAAGCAAAAAGACTTATTGATTCGGAACGTGTAATGACGGTACAAGAGGCAACAGATGCGGTTAATATAAGCAGAAGCTCATTTTATAAGTATCGTGATGATATTTTTCCTTTTTATGAACACACAAGAGGAAAGACAATAACTTTTATGATGCAAATGGATGACACTCCCGGTTTGTTATCTAAGGTTCTCAATCATGTGGCAAAATCCCAGGCGAATATTCTAACTATCCATCAGACTATTCCGGTTAATAAAATTGCCATGCTGACATTAAGTATAGAGATACTGCCTCAGACCGAAGGTATATCCACAATGCTGGAGACGATTGAAGGTCTTGAGGGCATACATTATGTCAAAATATTAGCCAGAGAATAAAAATTGCATCACTTTGTATAACAGAAATGGAGGATTATCATGATTAACATAGCAGTCCTAGGATATGGCACTATAGGCTCAGGAGTTGTAGAGGTTCTTAAAACAAACGGGGAGAGCATCAGGAAGAGAGCCGGAGACAAAATTAATATAAAATATGTTTTGGATATAAGAGAATTTCCTGGCGATCCGATTATGGAAATTCTTGTTCATGATGTGAATATTATTTTAAATGACCCGGAAGTGAAGATTGTGGTTGAGGTTATGGGAGGAATTGAACCGGCTTATTCCTTTGTGAAGGAAGCTTTGCTTAAGGGTAAGAGCGTTGTAACCTCTAATAAAGAATTGGTTGCCAAGCATGGAGCAGAGCTGCTTGACATTGCTAAGGAAAGAGAGTTAAACTTCCTCTTTGAGGCCAGTGTAGGCGGAGGAATACCGATTATCCGTCCTCTTAATCAATCGCTGACGGCTGATGAAATTGTTGAGATTACCGGAATACTAAACGGCACTACTAATTATATACTGACAAAAATGAGTGACGAGGGAATGAATTTTGATGAAGCTTTGAAGGATGCCCAAGCATTAGGATATGCTGAAAGGGATCCGTCTGCAGATGTGGAAGGGTATGATGCCTGCAGGAAAATAGCTATTCTTTCATCCCTAGCCTATGGTATGCAGGTAGACTTTGAAGATATCTATACGGAAGGAATCGCAGGCATAACCGATGTGGACATTAAATATGCAAAAAAACTGGATGCAAGAATAAAGCTTTTTGCAACCAGCATTCGTGAGGACGATAAAAACGTATATGCTATGGTTGCTCCTATGATGATTAGAGCAAATCATCCCCTGTATAGTGTAGGTGATGTGTTTAATGGTATATATGTTCGTGGGAATGTAATAGGTGATGTAATGTTTTATGGAAGCGGAGCCGGCAAGCTTCCTACGGCCAGTGCTGTTGTAGCCGATGTGGTTGATGCCGCAAAGCATCTTAATAAAAATATCTGGACTATCTGGAGCAGCAAGAAGCTTGAACTTATTGACATTAATTTTGTCAAGCACAGATTTTTTGTTCGGGCAGACAGGAAAAAAGCTTCTATATCCGATATGAAGAAGCTTTTTGGTGAGATTACTGAAGTACCTGAGGTTGTAAAGGATGAAACAGCTTTTATAACTCCTTTGATTACTGAAAAGGAGATGAAGGCTAAGAAAGAGCATATTTCAGGAATGCTGGGAAGTATTCGAGTCAGATTTTAACAGATAAAACGAAAGGATTGTAGAATGTGAAATACATTATAATACTTGGAGACGGAATGGCAGATGAGCTAATCCCTATGCTTGGCGATAAGACACCATTAATGGCTGCAAACACACCTTGTACAGACTCATTGGCTAAGAAATCAGAAATAGGGTTGGTTCATACTATACCAAAAGGAATGAAGCCCGGAAGCGACACAGCAAATCTTTCGCTACTTGGATATGATCCGGTAAAATATTATTCCGGAAGGTCTCCTCTGGAGGCTTTAAGTATAGGCGTTGATATGAAGGATACGGATGTTGCCGTCAGGTGCAACTTGGTCACACTTTCAGATGAGGGTTCCTATGAGGATAAAATCATAATAGACCACAGCTCGGACGAAATATCCACTGAGGAAGCGGCTGTCCTGTTAGATGCAGTAAGAAAAGAGCTTGAGGATGATGAATATAAGTATTATGTGGGAACAAGCTATCGTCATCTGACAATTTGGGACAACGGAAGGGTTATACCCTTAACAGAACCTCATGATATTTTAGGCAGCAAAGTAGCAAAGTATCTGCCAAAGGATGAGAAGCTTAAAAGCATGATGGTAAGAAGTTTCGACATACTTAACAATCATCCGTTAAATTTAGAACGCAGTAATAAAGGATTAAAAAAGGCAAATTCAATATGGTTTTGGGGAGCAGGAACAAAGCCTGCATTATCATCCTTTGAGGATAAAAACAATAAAAAGGGAGCAATTATTTCGGCAGTTGATTTGTTAAAGGGTATTGCTGTAGGAGCCGGAATGAGAGTTATAAATGTACCGGGTGCTAACGGTACCCTTCATACCAATTATGAGGGTAAAGCAAGAGCTGCCCTAGATGTGCTTCTTAAGGATGATTATGATTTTGTATATATCCATGTAGAAGCTCCTGATGAAATGGGTCATCAGGGGAGTGTAGAGAATAAAATCAAGGCAATAGAATATCTTGATGAAAGAATAATAAAGCCTGTTGTAGAAGGAATGGAGGCATCGGGCAAGGACTTCAGGATGCTTATTATGCCTGATCACCCCACTCCAATCCGTCTTAGAACACATACCGCAGATCCGGTTCCATATCTTCTTTATGACAGTAGAGTAAATATAAATAACAGCTATTCTTTTAATGAAATTGATGCCATATGCAGTGGCAATGTAATTCTCAAAGGATATACTGTCATTGACAAATTATTTAATAATGAAGAATTGGAATAGACTAATACTTATTGTTAGGAGGCATCTATGCTAATAGTAAAAAAGTTTGGCGGAACATCAGTCGCCGATAAAGAGAGAATTTATAATGTGGCCCGAAGGATTGAAGCAGACTATAAAGAAGGTAATGAAGTAATTGTTGTATTGTCAGCAATGGGAAAGATGACCGATACCTTAATTCAGATGGCAAAGGATATAAACCCCAATGCCCCTAAACGGGAAATGGATATGCTGCTAACAACCGGAGAACAGACATCTGTAGCATTGATGGCAATGGCGTTAGATGCAATGGGGATACCGGCAGTATCATTGAATGCCTATCAGGTTGCTATGCACACCACATCCACGCATAGCAATGCAAGAATAAAGAGAATTGATACTGACAGAATTCGAAATGAGCTTCAAAACAGACGGGTAGTCATAGTTACCGGGTTCCAGGGGGTCAATAAATTTGATGATTATACGACGCTGGGAAGAGGAGGCTCGGATACGACGGCGGTGGCCTTAGCTGCAGCTCTTCATGCAGACAGATGTGAGATATACACAGATGTTGACGGAGTATACACTGCCGATCCCAGAATTGTCCCGACAGCCAGAAAAATAAAAGAGATAACATATGATGAAATGCTGGAGATGGCATCATTAGGTGCGGGAGTATTGCATAACAGGTCTGTTGAGATGGCAAAAAAATATGGTGTACAGCTGGTGGTTCGTTCCAGTTTAAATCATAACGAAGGTACAATAGTTAAGGAGGTAGTAAATATGGAGAAAATGCTTGTCAGCGGTGTGACTTCCGATAAAAACACAGCCCGGATAGCCGTAATCGGATTGGAAGATCAGCCCGGTGTAGCCTTTAAGTTATTCAATCATTTGGCAAGACATAATATTAATGTAGATATCATCTTACAATCCATTGGTCGGGATGGAACTAAGGACATCAGCTTTACTGTTAAGGAAGAAGATCTTGATGAGGCTATAGCTACTATAGAACGCCATCGTAACGGAAGCTTAAAATGTCAGAAAATTGATGTGGAAAAAGGAGTAGCGAAGGTCTCCATAGTTGGAGCGGGCATGATGACAAATGCAGGAGTTGCCGCTAAAATGTTCGAGGCTTTATATGATGTGGGCGTAAATATTAAGATGATTTCAACCTCTGAAATAAGAGTTACTGTGTTAATAGATGAAGCTCATGTGGAAAAGGCGGTTAATGCGGTTCATGAGAAGTTCTTATTGTCACAAATGTAGATGCTAATGGATTTGCGAGGGCGGTTTCACAATATGTAAGTGTCATGCCTTAAGATCTGTATTTATGCCGGTCAGGACACTTCCCTCTAAGGATTTTCTGTTGTTCTCATATGGATTGGTGGTGTCATATTTTATCTGTGACTTGGTAACTCCGCCTGACACATAGGGAGTATGACATTCAGGACATACGGACATCTTAAGGCTGACAGAGGCATATATTACCCTGCCGTCCTTCTTGCCGGCAGTATTATAAGCTTTGGTCACATGCTCCTGCTCATGAGCAGACACTATAGCATACGAGGAACGGGGAGAAATATGAGTAGGAGTTTTAAATGATACATTAGGATCATTCGAAGCATCTACATACTTTCTGTTTTTACAGGTCTGACATTCAGCCTTTTCTACTTTAAATACCGATGCTTTATCTCTTCCGACAGCATCAACATTCCTGACCTTGCCTACTGCTTCTGTCGGATTAACCATAGACACATTTCCAACCGGATAATTTCTTATCGGTCCAATCATAAATACTCCTCCTTCCCGTTTATCTGCAATAATTATATAATTAATTGGCATTATTGTAAAGTAAAGCGAAAAACACGTATTAAAAGTGTTTTCGTTGATTTTCATATATCCTTTTGGTATCATAAAGAAATACAATATTAGAAATTAGGAGCATGATATGGATATTTTAAAACAACTGAAAGAAGAGCTTAATATACGCCTAGAGCAGGTAGAAGCAGCCGTTAAGCTTATAGATGAGGGCAACACAATACCCTTTATTGCACGATATCGTAAGGAAGCCACAGGTTCTTTGGATGATGAGCAGCTCAGGAACCTTCATGAAAGGCTGCAGTATTTGAGAAATCTTGAGGATAAGAAAGCCCAGGTTTTAAATAGTATCGAGGAGCAGGGGAAACTTACAGAGGAATTAAGAAAGCAGATTCTTGAAGCTTCAACGCTGGTGGTTGTCGAAGATTTATACCGTCCGTATCGACCAAAACGAAGAACAAGAGCGACTGTCGCTAAGGAAAAGGGGCTTGAGGGTCTGGCCGAGATAATTAAAGCTCAGGAGACTGATAAACCTATCAGTGAACACGCTAAGGACTATCTCTCAGAGGAGAAAGAAGTAAACACAATAGAAGAGGCTGTTGCCGGAGCCATGGATATTATAGCCGAAGAGGTGTCTGATGAAGCGGAATTCAGAAGCTATATCCGTGAAGTCACAATGAAAGAAGGTAAGCTGACTTCGACAGCAAAGGATGAGAATGCAGAGAGTGTATATGAAATGTATTATAACTATGAAGAAGACATCGACAAGATGCCCGGACATAGAGTTCTTGCCATAAACCGTGGTGAAAATGAAAAAATACTTACTGTTAAAATCACTGCACCGGAGGAACGGATTTTTCGCTACCTGGAAAAGAAAATAATAATTAAAGATAATCCTAATACGAATGATATCTTAAGGGCTGTTTTTGAAGACAGCTACAAAAGATTAATAGCACCCGCAATTGAAAGAGAAATCAGAAACCATCTTACTGAAATGGCTGAGGATGGAGCAATTAAGGTATTTGGAAAAAATCTTTATCAGCTGCTTATGCAGCCACCTATTGCCGGACATACCGTACTTGGATGGGATCCGGCATATCGTACCGGATGTAAGCTGGCTGTAGTTGACAGCACAGGCAAGGTTCTTGATACAGAAGTAATATATCCTACTCCGCCGCAAAATAAAATTGAAGAATCAAAAACGGTTCTTAGGAGGTTAATTGAGAAATATAATATCACAATTATTTCTGTGGGTAATGGAACCGCTTCCAGAGAATCAGAGAAGTTTATTGTTGATTTCCTGAAGGAAATCAACAAGCCAATAAGTTATGTTATTGTAAATGAAGCAGGTGCATCGGTGTACTCAGCCAGTAAACTTGCTACAGAGGAGTTTCCAAATTTCGATGTGGGTCAAAGAAGTGCAGCATCTATAGCCAGAAGGTTACAGGATCCATTGGCAGAATTGGTTAAGATAGATCCGAAGTCAATAGGTGTAGGACAGTACCAGCATGATATGAATCAGAAAAAGCTGTCGGATGCTCTGTCAGGAGTAGTAGAAAGCTGTGTAAACAAGGTTGGTGTGAACCTAAATACAGCATCCGTGTCCTTATTGGAATATGTGTCCGGAGTCAATAAGGCTATTGCTAATAATATCGTTGAATATCGGGAAGCAAACGGAAGATTCCGTAACAGAAATGAACTGTTAAAGGTGGCAAAGCTTGGTCCGAAAGCATTTGAGCAATGTGCAGGATTTCTTCGTATCCGAAATGGAGACAATCCTCTGGATGCAACCGGTGTTCATCCGGAATCCTATGAAGCTACGAATGCACTGTTATCAAAGCTCGGAATGACCTTAGATGACATAAAGCAGATTCAGGCAAAGGCTTCTGAAAGAAATAATTCAGATGAACGGGCCAAAAAGGAAATCTCTTCAAAGAAAAACAAAAAGAAATCAGGACTAGTGGTAAAAGCTCAAGATACAGCATTGGCAAAGGCGCTGGCTGCAGCCATGTCCGGAGCAACTGTTAATATGAATGAAGAAGCATCGAAGGATGATAAGGCGTCCCTTACTAACAAGGTTATACAGGAGTATAATGATTCCTTATTAAGCAGGAAGATCGGGGATAAGACTAAGTTATCCAAAGAGCTTGGTATTGGCGAAATCACTTTGACTGATATTATCAAAGAACTGGAAAAGCCGGGAAGAGATCCCAGAGACGAGATGCCTAAGCCTATTCTTCGGACGGATGTACTCGAAATAACTGATTTAAAAGAAGGCATGATATTAAAAGGCACTGTTCGAAATGTCATAGACTTTGGGGCTTTTGTAGATATTGGAGTGCATCAGGACGGACTTGTTCATATCTCTCAGCTGTCAAACAAGCGATTTGTAAAGCATCCTTTGGATGTGGTGAGTGTAGGAGATATTGTTGAAGTCAAGGTGCTTAGTGTAGATGCCTCAAAGAACCGGATCGGACTGACGATGATATTATAATATCACTTTGCTTATGCATATCGTATAAAAATTTTAGTTTTTGAATAATGTATTTGTAATGTTATATAATTGACAATATAATACTTAAGATATATGATATTAGTATAAAACAAAATAAATATAAGGTAAATCTTCGGGGCAGGGTGAAATTCCCGACCGGCGGTATAGTCCGCGACTCATAATGATCTGATTATTATTGGTTATTATGACTGATTTGGTGAAATTCCAAAACCGACAGTAAAGTCTGGATGAGAGAAGAGCAGCAGGTTATGCTCAGTTTTTAATGCCCCCGATATTTAATCGGGGGTTTATTAATGCAAAAGGCTTATTGCCTGCTGCACCTACAGCCGGGATTTTCCTTTAAAAAGGAGAGGTTAATTATTATGATGGATACAAACAACAAACAAAGAACAATCGGTCTTTTATCAGTCAAACCCATGATTATCATGGCTTTGCTGGGAGCAATGGCAGTTGTATTAATGCTTTTTGAGGTTCCACTATGGTTTGCACCGTCTTTCTATGAGCTTGATTTTAGTGAGGTTCCGGTTCTTATAGGTGCATTTGCATTAGGACCTGTCGCAGGAGCTGTTATTGAGATGATAAAGATATTGGCGAATCTGGTTATTACCGGAACAGATACGGTAGGAGTCGGTGAGCTTGCTAATTTTTTAATTGGATGCTCATTTGTAGTACCGGCAGCTATAGTTTATTATAGGAAAAAAACATTTAAAAATGCTGTTATAGGTATGATAGTCGGTACAGCAAGCATGGTGGTTTTAGGCGGTTTTATGAACGCATTTGTCCTTCTCCCTGCATATGCATATTTCTTTAATATGCCTGTCGATGTCTTAATTGGAATGGGAACCAAAGTGAATCCGTCTATCAAAAATATGTCAACATTTATATTCTTCGCTGTTATACCTTTTAATCTTCTTAAAGGAGTGGCGGTCTCCCTGATAACACTTTTAGTTTATAAGAGGATTAGCGGAGTGATAAAGTCCATAGTCGGAGTAAAGTGAATAATATTCAAAGATAGGATTTCTAAAATCCTATCTTTTTGTTATAATATACGCAAATAAACGGATTAGTTCATGAAAATCATTATGATTTGTATGACTTTATATTTAACGGAATGAGGAAATCGGATGATAATAGAGAGTTTTAGTCCGCAGGATACCTACGATATTGGATATAAACTGGGGAGCAAGACGGTTAAAGGTCAGGTATACTGCATAAACGGTGATTTGGGAGTGGGTAAGACGGTATTTACACAGGGATTTGCAAAGGGAATGGGTGTTAGCGAGCCTGTGAACAGCCCGACATTTACTATTATTCAGGAATATGAAGGAGAAGATATGCCCTTTTATCATTTTGATGTTTATCGCATAGGTGACGTTATAGAGATGGAGGAAATAGGCTATGAGGATTATTTCTATGGTGAGGGTGTCTGTCTGATAGAATGGGCAGAGTTAATTGATGAAATACTGCCCGGCAAAAGGACAACCGTTAATATTCGAAAGAATCTGAATAAGGGGTATGATTACAGAGAAATCGAAATCTTACAGAACTAAGAAGGTGGAACATAATGAGAATACTGGCACTTGACAGCTCAGGACTTGTAGCTTCGGTAGCTATTGCTTCTGAGGATGTAATAATAGCGGAATATACAATAAATTATAAGAAGACACACTCACAGACTTTACTGCCAATGTTGGACGAAATAGTCAAGATGGTAAATCTGGATTTATCAGAGGTGGATGCTATAGCAGTTACAGCAGGTCCGGGATCATTTACAGGACTTAGGATTGGTTCTGCAACAGCCAAGGGTTTGGGATTGGCTCTGGACAAACCGATTATATCAGTGCCTACAGTCGATTGTCTTGCTTATAACCTCTATGGCACGGACAAAATGATCTGCCCGATAATGGATGCCAGAAGAGATCAGGTATATACGGGATTATATGAATTTGTAAATAATGATTTTATGGTTATTTCGCCGCAGAAAGCAGTCAGCATAGATGAGATAATAGATGAAATTAACGGGATGGGAAGAGAAGTAATATTCTTGGGAGATGGAGTGCCAATTCAAAGGGATAAGATAGCAGATTGTATCAAGGTAAAATATTCTTTTGCACCACTGCATATGAACAGACAAAGAGCGGGTACAGTTGCCGCACTTGGTTTAAGACAATATAAAGCGGGTCAATTTGAAACAGCGGCAGAACATCAGCCGGTCTACCTCAGGGTAAGTCAGGCTGAACGGGAACGGGCCCGGAAGGAGAAAAACAATGCTGATACGGAACATGACAATAGCGGATGTAGATGAGGTATATATAATTGAACAGGAGACATTTTCCAACCCATGGAGCAGAGCTTCTTTTATAGAATCCTTATCTGACCCAAACAATACTTATCTTGTTGCAACAGTGGATGGCAGGGTGGTTGGATATTGCGGTTTTTGGGGCGTTGCCGAAGAAGGGCATATATATAACGTGGCAGTAAAGGAAGGCTATAAGAAACAGGGAATCGGTTTTAGGATGTTAAAAGAGCTGATAGCACAGGCTGCCGCCAGGGGTATCACCTCCATGACTCTTGAGGTTAGGCGTTCCAATCAGCCTGCTATAAATCTCTATAAGAAGCTTGGCTTTACAGAA
This sequence comes from Clostridiales bacterium, assembly GCA_012837605.1. Taxonomy (GTDB): domain Bacteria; phylum Bacillota; class Clostridia; order Lachnospirales; family Lachnospiraceae; genus Mobilitalea. The sequence continues at coordinate 19,828 of DUQV01000022.1, forward strand.
GCCGGGATAAGGAAGGATTTTTATACTAAGCCAATAGAGGATGCGGTAATTATGTGGCTTGCCCCTATACATTAATTCCCACTGTAAATATCTGAGGATAAGGTTTATAATGTTACTAACAGCGGGTAGCTGCTGCCGTGTATCAAATCAGGAGGGATAAGTCTTGAAAAAAGCAGTTTGTAAGAAAAGCGGGGACATGCAATTATACTGCAATTCATGCGGGAAAAAACTAAAGGTTGAGAATGGCATATTAAAGGAAGATGCATTTGAGGCAAAAAAAGAGTGGGGATATTTCTCTGATTGGGATACTCAGATTCACCGCTTTAATCTGTGCGAGGAGTGCTATAAGAGAATAACCGGTGAATTTGAAATTCCGGTAGAGGTTAGAACTAAGACAGAGGTCTTATGAAATATCAAAAATCAGAATCTGATGGTTATTAAATAGGTTAAGTATGATATTGGTATGGTATCACACTTAACTTATTTTGGTTTTATACCGAATAATGCCCATTACCGGGCTTAGAGCTGTTCTGACAGGACTGTTTTGTGACAGTCTCTTTTTTTCAGGACATATTTAAGGGAGCAAATAATAGAAAATAACGCTATAATATGTTATTATGCTTATATATTTATAATTATGTTGTGGCAGCAGCATCGATATAGTAGAATTGATTTTAGAGTAAACGGTGTTTTGCCGATAAATAATATAGACAGAGCTTATTAGCATAAGGAAAGGTACGGAATGTATTATGTTAGATGTATGTTTACTTGGAACTGGTGGAATGATGCCGCTGCCGGGAAGATGGTTGTCGGCTCTTATGACAAGATATAACGGAAAATGCCTGCTTATCGATTGCGGCGAAGGAACACAGATAGCGATAAGGGAAAAAGGCTGGAGTGTTCACTCAATCGATGTTATATGCATAACTCATTTTCATGGAGACCATATCAGTGGTCTGCCGGGACTGTTGCTGTCTATGGGCAACTCAGACCGCATAATGCCGGTATATATGATTGGTCCTAAAGGATTAAAGAGGGTTGTGGACTGCTTAAGAGTGATAGCACCGGAGCTTCCGTTTGAAATCATTTATATAGAGCTGACCGAGCATGAACATGAAATAGAAATATGCGGATATACTATCAAAGCATTTTATGTTAGGCATAACATACCTTGTTATGGTTACAGTATTCTGATAAAACGAGGGGGGAGGTTTTTCCCTGAAAAGGCAAAGGATAATGATATTCCCATGATGTTCTGGAATCGGCTTCAAAGGGGTGAGATAATTGAACATGAAGGGAAAATATATACACCTGATATGGTTATTGGTCCTGAGAGGAAAGGAATTAAGCTGACTTATTGTACCGATACACGACCAACCAAGTCAATTATTAAGAATGCTATGGGAGCAGATTTATTAATCTGCGAGGGAATGTATGGGGAGATTGATAAGGATGTAAAAGCTAAGGCATATAAACACATGACCTTTCGTGAAGCAGCAAAGATTGCAAAAGAGGCTGATGTAAAGGAGTTGTGGCTGACTCATTATAGCCCTTCATTGGCAAGACCGGAGGATTTTATAAATGAAGCAAAACGGATATTTCCTAATACAAAACCGGGAAAGGACAAAAAGACAATCATCTTGGAATTTGACAAAAACGAATAGATGTCTGATAGGATAGGAGGTAATGTATGAATAAAGCAAAAAAGCCAATATCAACGATATTTACGTTTATTTCAATTATAGCCGTCATACTTGTAATGATTTATGTTAATCAGACCAGGCAGGCAAATAAACAAAAGGAAACTTCCCTGGAGATTCTGTCAGAAGTCGAGAAACTTCTGGAGATGGATCTTGACAATGATTATCCCAAAACACCAAGAGATGTAGCAAAACTTCATGGAGATATGACAAGGCTCTTATATTCCGGGTTGGAGGATGGAGAAATAAAAAACCTCGCAATTAAGATAAGAGATTTGTATGATGAAGAATTTTTAAGTAAAAATCCTGAGGAACAGTATCTGACGAATCTTTATAGTGATATAGCTTTGTGGAATCAGGTCAATCGGCGTATTGAATATAATCTGGTGGCTAATAAGGAAAATGAGGAGTTTTACGAATTGGATGGTAAGAAATATGCCACAGCATATATATCATTTACCATCAGAGAAAAAAGACAAACATCAGAGCTTAGACGCTACATTATGAGAAAAGACGATGAAGGAAAGTGGAAGGTTGTTGGTTGGGAATATATACCTGAGCAATAGAATTGATGGAGAACAATATGATAAAAAAGGACATTAACGTATTAGCGATCGAAACATCATGTGATGAAACAGCCGCAGCAGTAGTAAGAAACGGAAGAGAAGTCAGATCTAATATTATTTCGTCACAGATAGAACTCCATAAGATTTATGGTGGTGTGGTACCTGAGATAGCATCAAGAAAACATATAGAGAAAATCAACCAAGTTATAGAGGAAGCTTTGAGTGCGGCTGAAACATCATTGGATGATATAGATGTAATAGGAGTAACCTACGGACCGGGTTTGGTGGGAGCGTTATTGGTAGGAGTCGCAGAGGCTAAGGCTATAAGCTTTGCAGCAAAAAAGCCATTAATCGGGGTTCATCATATTGAAGGTCATATAGCCGCCAATTATATAGAACATAAGCAGCTTAAACCGCCATTTTTATGCTTAATTGTGTCCGGAGGTCATACTCATTTGGTTCTGGTTAAAGATTATGGTGAATTTAAGATAATAGGAAAAACCAGAGATGATGCAGCAGGGGAAGCATTTGATAAGGTTGCAAGAGCTATAGGTTTGGGATACCCCGGAGGTCCAAAGATTGATAAGCTGTCCAGAGAGGGAAACCCCAATGCTATTATGTTTCCCAGAGCTCATATTGAAGGAGCTCCTTATGATTTTAGCTTCAGTGGGTTAAAATCCGCAGTCTTAAATTATCTTAATTCATTAGAGATGAAGAGGGAAGAGATTAATAGAGCCGATGTCGCGGTATCTTTTCAGGAAGCAGTGGTTGATGTTTTGGTAAGCAGAACTATTTTGGCGGCAAAGGAGTTTAGGATGAAGAGTGTCGCCATAGCAGGAGGGGTGGCAGCCAATTCTGCACTACAAAAAGCCATGTCCAAAGCCTGTGCAGAAAACGGGTTGGATTTTTACTGTCCGTCTCCTGTTTATTGTACGGATAATGCTGCTATGATAGGAGCAGCAGCTTATTATGAATATGTTAAAGGTAATTATAGCGGACTGGATTTGAACGCTGTTCCTAATTTAAGAATTGGTGAACGGTAAGACCGGATATCAAATAAGTGTTAAAATTATTGATTGACCATTAACGGTTACGCATAATTTAACAAGATACATCAGTTCACTCTTCTTAAAGATCAGCATATAAATATTGGGAACGCCTGAATTGGATTATTGAATAGGAGTAATAAAGAAAAATCATATTATTATGTAAAAGACAGATAAGATGGAGAAGAAAATGAAAAGAAAAGTTACATCAGTCATATTAGCGGCCGGACAGGGAAGACGAATGAATACCTCTTTGTCAAAGCAATTTATTATGCTGGAGGATAAACCTGTCCTGTATTATTCTGTTAAGGCATTTGATGAAAGTCCTGTGGATGAGATAATCGTTGTCTGCTGTAGGGAACAGATGGATTACTGTGTCTGCAATGTTATTGAGCCTTACGGTTTTAAGAAAGAAATCCGTGTTATTGAGGGGGGCGAGGAAAGATATGATTCTGTGTTTCGTGCTCTTAAGTCCATAGATCATACGGATTATGTGTTAATACATGACGGAGCCAGACCTTTCATATCCGTTGAGCTGATAAATGAAGTGATTGATATGGTAAAAAGAAGCAGGGCTTGTATAACAGCTGTGCCTGTAAAGGATACCATAAAAATTGTTGATGAGGATGGTTTTATAACAGGAACGCCGGACAGAGCAAATATGTGGTTGGCTCAGACACCACAGGCATTTGAATATTCTTCTATCAGAAGGGCTTATGAATTGCTGTTTAAGCAAAAAGAGTCTGACAGAAAAATAATTACTGACGATGCCATGGTTTATGAACGGTTTATTAATATGCCGATTAAAATAGTAAAGGGTGATTATTACAATATAAAGCTTACCACACCTGAAGATCTGGTCTTAGCTCAAGGAATAAGCGATAAAATAAGGAAGATGACGAAACAGAAGGATGATATGTTGTCGAAATCCTTTGAATTGTAATGAAATAAAGAACAATTCTCAAACGAATAAATGAAAACTACTTGACACAAAATAGCTGTGATGATACAATAGCTAAGCGACGTCAGGAGAGGTGTCCGAGTGGCTGTAAGGAGCTGGTCTTGAAAACCAGTGATTCCGCAAGGAACCGTGGGTTCGAATCCCACCCTCTCCGTTCAGAATCAAACCGCCAAAACAGGAGGTACAGCCACTGGAATATGGTGGTTTTATTGTTCGAACAATTTAGACATTTTATTATTTGGAGAAATACCCAAGAGGCTGAAGGGGCTCGCCTGGAAAGTGAGTAGGTCGTTAATAGCGGCGCGAGGGTTCAAATCCCTCTTTCTCCGTTCTGCTTTTCGTATCTGACATATTTATATGGACCATTTTAGTACAAAAATTATTCGAAAAGTAGTTGACAAAATTTTTAATGCATGATAATATAGTCAAGCTGACGTTAAAAGCCAGCAAGACATTGAAAGCAATGCAACAGAACCTTGATAATTGAACAGTGAAACAACCCTGAAAATTCTAAAAAGCTGAAGTCTTTCACATGGAGACTTCGGAATAGAATTTCATAACACGAACCAACCGAACCAAAGGGGAAACCCAA
>DUQV01000166.1 GCA_012837605.1 Clostridiales bacterium
AGATATTTTTCGCAGAAAATGCAATGCTGGCGGCATATTCAATGTATCTGATAGGAATTATCGTTGCAATTACAGTAGCCTATGTAATGAACAAGAATACAAAGACTAAGGAAGCTAACAGCTTGCTCATTGAGCTTCCTGAATATAAATCCCCAAATGCCAGAACAATAACAATCTATGTGTGGGAGAAGATAAAGGAATATCTGACTAAGGCAGGAACCACAATATTTGCTGCATCTGTAGTAATATGGTTTATATTAAACTTTGGAGCTGACGGAATGGTATCTGATATGTCGGAAAGCTTTGGAGCAGCAATAGGAAAAGCGATTTCACCGGTTCTTAGACCGGCAGGTCTGGACATGTGGCAGGTGGTTGTTGCACTTATATCAGGTATTGCAGCGAAAGAAGTAGTGGTATCCAGTTTTGGTATACTGTTTGGAATAGGTGACATTAGCTCTGTCGAGGGAATGGCAGGTCTGTCACAGCTTCTTGCCGGAATCGGATTTGGTGCGTTGAATGCATATGCACTGATGGTATTTTGTTTGTTATATATTCCGTGTGCAGCAACAATCGGAGTGGTTCAGAGAGAAATGAGATCATGGAAATGGACAGTATTTACAGTCATTTTCCAACTGGGTGTTGCATGGCTTGTTTCCACTCTTGTATATCAGATAGGCAGTTTATTCATATAATAAATATCAAGGAAAGGGATGATACAATATGACGTATATAATCGGAGCAATTATACTTGGTTATACGGGCTTTATTATATATAAGAAGGCAAGGGATATAAAGGCAGGCAAGTCCTGCTGCTCGGGATGCACAGGCTGCCCATCAAGAGAAAAATGTGGTCTGTAAAAACTGTATAAAAGGGCTGCTTCATAGTATGGGATGCCGAAACCGCATACATAAAGCATGGTTATGCAGTCTTAGAATAACATGTGCCCTGTTTGTGAAATCAAAAGCGGATACTTTAATATCCGATTTGGGCTTACAAACAGGGTATATGATTTATATGACGTATTTTTTAAAATAAAAAGGAAATAGTAACTCCTTGTAGAATATTAGTAGTATAGGCAAGATTAAAGGTGGACAGCTGTTCATTTACTTCACACAGATTATTACAGTAAGGAGGATGAAAGCTTGAATACCAGACAAATGCTTGAACTGAGGGAGCATGAGATATTAAGTCCGTATGCTGCCTTCTCCGACAGATCCCAAGGCAGGGATTATGATGAGGAACAATGTGATATCCGGACTATTTATCAAAGAGACAGAGACAGGATACTGCATTCAAAGGCTTTTAGGAGACTAAAGCATAAAACCCAAGTTTTCCTTGCGCCGGAGGGTGATCATTATAGAACAAGACTTACACATACGCTTGAGGTGTCTCAGATAGCAAGAACTGTTGCTAAGGCTCTGAGATTAAATGAAGACCTTACCGAAGCGATTGCTCTGGGTCATGATTTGGGTCATACCCCATTCGGTCATGCAGGAGAGAGAGCCCTTAACGATATATGTCCGGGAGGTTTTAAGCATTATATTCAGAGTGTCCGTGTGGTTGAGCTGTTGGAGAATCATGGCAAGGGACTTAATCTGTCAAAGGAAGTCCGTGACGGTATCCGAAATCACCAGATGTCTACTACACCTTCCACCTTAGAGGGCAAGGTTGTAAGATTATGTGATAAAATTGCATATATTCATCACGATACGGATGATGCTATCCGTGGAGGGATAATAAAGGAAGAGGATATACCGGGTGAGTACAGGGAAATTCTTGGAGACAGTCTGGCAAAAAGGCTAAACACCTTAATTCATGATATAATAGACAGCAGTGAAGGAAAAAATGATATAATTATGTCTCCTGAGGTGGAGAGTGCCATGCTTAAGCTTCGCGAGTATATGTTTGAAAGCGTATATACGAATCCGAAGGCAAAAAGCCAGGAAGAGCAAGCAATCCGTTTAGTAAAACATTTATATGAATACTATATGGAGAATTTGGATCAATTGCCAAATGAGTATCATATTGTTATAGAAAAGCTAAATGAACCTCCTTATCAGGTGGTATGTGATTATATTGCAGGTATGACTGACCGTTTTGCTGTAGCTAAGTATAAGGAGCTGATGATTCCATCAGCTTGGAGTGTTTATTAGTACTGTATATGCCGTTTTCGGTGTTGGAATGAGGGATAAGTATGTATTATCCGGATGATACGGTTGAAGAGATCCGAATAAGAAGTGATATTGTAAGTGTTATAGGCTCTTACATAAAATTAAAAAAATCAGGCAGTAATTATGTGGGTTTGTGTCCGTTTCATAATGAAAAGACCCCATCCTTTACCGTCAGCCAATCTAAGCAGATGTATCACTGCTTTGGCTGCGGCGTGGGTGGTAATGTCTATACCTTTATTATGGAATATGAGAATTATACCTTTGTTGAAGCGCTAAAATATCTTGCAGAAAGGGCAGGTATTAAATTGCCGGAGCAGGAATATTCTGCCGGAGAAAAACAGCGGATTGACTTAAGGAACAGACTGATGGAGATCAACAAGGAAGCTGCCAAGTATTATTATTATCAGCTAAAATCAGACAGGGGACAAGCTGCCAGAGAGTATTTGTTGAGCAGAGGACTAAGTGAGGATACTATAAAATCATTTGGTCTTGGCTTTGCAAACCGCTTTAGTGATGACTTATATCAGTATTTAAAGAAGCTAGGGTATGAAGATGAGCTGTTAAAGCAAACCGGCTTAGTATCGTTTGATGAAGTAAGAGGCGGACACGATAAATTCTGGAACAGAATAATGTTTCCCATAATGGATGCAGGTAACAGAGTTGTCGGCTTTGGCGGAAGGGTAATGGACAATGGGATTCCAAAATATCTTAATTCGCCGGAAACCGCCATATTCGATAAGAGTAAGCTTCTGTATGGATTAAATATAGCCCGCAGAACAAGAGAGCCTTATATTCTGATATGTGAGGGTTATATGGATGTGATGGCACTGTATCAAGCCGGATTCACTAACGCTGTTGCTGCACTTGGAACCGCATTTACAGAGTCACATGCATATCTGCTTAAGAGATACACGAAGGAAGTGCTTCTTACCTTTGATAACGACGAAGCAGGTACGGCAGCAGCACTTCGTGCGATTCCAATACTAAGAGATTCGGGTATAACCGTTAAGGTGGTAAACATTGAGCCTTATAAGGATCCGGATGACTTTATCAAATCATTGGGAACCCAAGAATATAGGAAGCGTATAGATGAAGCAAAAAACAGTTTTTTCTTTGAGATTGACACACTGCAGAAGAATTACAACATGGATGACCCAGAGGATAAAACAAAATTTTTCAACGAGGCAGCAAAGAAATTATTATCTTTCAGTGATCCGCTGGAGAGAAAATTCTACCTAGATGCAGTGGCAAAAGCTTATTATATTGATGCAGGTCTTCTTCAGAGGCTGGTAAGCAGACTTGGGTCCGCAAGCTATAAGAATGAGATATATGCAAGGAAGCTTGCTGAAACGCAGTCACCGGGCAGAGTAAATAAAGATGACGGAATAATAAAAAGCCAAAGGCTGTTAATCACATGGCTTACCGAAGATCCGTCGTTATATGATAAACTCAAGACTCTTCTTAAACCGGAGGATTTTACCGATGGTATATATAAAGACGTGGCAAAATTGGTTTATGAGGAATATGATAAAGCCGGTGAAGTTATTCCCGCCAAAATAATCAGCTGCTTCGACAGCACAGAGGAACAGTCCGAGGCTGCGGCACTTTTTAATGCGGAGCTTTTGGGGGATATGAAGGAGGCCGAAAGGCAGAAGGCCTTGTTTGATACGGTTTACCGTCTAAAAGAAGAAAGCTTGAATATACAGAGATTAAAAGCAATAGAAGATAATAATACGGAGCTGTTGCAGAAGATAATAAAACAGAAAGCCAAGCTTAAAAACACTATAACATCGGTGCTAAAGTAATTAGAATAAACCGAACATAAAAAAGTAAAATGAAAGAAACGGATAAAACCGTCTGTATTATAGCCTGCAGCAATATCTGCATATTTGGATTAAGGATGGTTAGAATATAAAAGAGTTGGAAAAGGAAGGATTATCTATGGATGAAAACATGGTGAAGTTTACTGAAAGATTGAAGGAATTATTAGCCTATGCAGAAATGAAGAAAAATGTCTTGGAATATCAAGAGGTAAATGATTTTTTTGCAGATATGGAACTGGATCCTCAAAGGATTGAGAAGATATATGATTATCTCGAGAAGCATAACGTTGATGTTCTTAGATTAACCGATGCTGCGGATGAAGATATTATACCCGATGAAGATGAAGAGGATGCAGAAACCATTGATTTGACAATTCCTGAAGGTGTTAATATAGAGGATCCTGTCCGTATGTATCTTAAGGAAATCGGTAAGGTTGCCTTACTTACGGCAGAGGAAGAAAGCGAGTTGGCAAAGAGAATGGAGGAAGGAGATGCGTCTGCCAAGAAGCGGCTTGCAGAAGCAAACCTTCGTCTGGTTGTCAGTATCGCTAAAAGATATGTCGGTCGCGGAATGCTGTTTTTGGACTTGATTCAGGAGGGTAATCTGGGTCTTATTAAAGCTGTTGAGAAGTTCGACTACCGTAAAGGCTTCAAATTCAGCACATACGCAACCTGGTGGATTAGGCAGGCCATTACAAGAGCCATAGCTGATCAGGCGAGGACAATCCGTATACCTGTCCATATGGTTGAGACAATAAATAAGCTGACAAGGGTACAAAGACAGTTATTGCAGGAGTTGGGACGAGAACCCACCCCGGAGGAAATCTCTGATGTTATGGGTATTCCGGTGGAAAGAGTAAGGGAAATACAGAAGATATCCCAGGAACCGGTATCTTTAGAAACCCCTATAGGTGAGGAGGAGGACAGTCATCTTGGAGATTTTATTCAGGATGATAATGTACCTGTACCGGCAGAAGCGGCTGCATTTTCTCTATTAAAAGAACAGCTTGTTGAGGTGTTGGGTACGCTCACCGAAAGAGAACAGAAGGTCTTAAGGCTGAGATTCGGACTGGATGACGGAAGAGCCAGAACACTGGAGGAGGTCGGCAAGGAGTTTAATGTAACCAGAGAAAGAATTCGTCAAATTGAAGCCAAAGCTCTCAGAAAGTTAAGACATCCCAGCAGAAGCCGTAAGCTAAAGGACTATCTGGAGTAAACAGATCATAGTAATATGATTAATTGTGAAAAAGATTTATGGGGATGAAAAAATGCAGCTTTCTAAAAGGCTTCAAGCAGTGGCGGATATGGTTACTTTTGGCAGCCGTGTTGCAGATATAGGATGTGACCATGCTTATACAGCTATTTATTTATTGACTAATGGGATATCGCCCTATGTTGTAGCTATGGATGTCAATCAAGGACCTTTAGACAGAGCAAGAAAGAATATTGAAAGATACGGTGTAGTAGATAAAGTATCGATTCGCAAATCCGATGGCTTAAAGATGCTTAATAGCGGAGAGGTTGATACCATACTGATTGCAGGCATGGGTGCAAGACTGATGGTTCAGATTCTGACAAGCCGGTTGGATATAGTGGCTTCAGTCAATGAACTTGTTCTTCAGCCGCAATCTGAAATACATCTGGTCAGAAAGACCGTTAAAGAGCTGGGGTATCTAATCATAAAAGAAAATATGGTTAAGGAAGACGGCAAATATTATGTTATACTTAAGATAGCATGTAACAAACAAAATCTTAACTCAGATGAATATCAGCTTATTAAGCCTGAGCATATATATTTTGGCAGATTGCTTCTGGAGGAGAAGAATCCGGTTCTATTAGATTATCTTCATGCAGAAATGCATAAACATCAGAAATTATATCATGAATTAAGTGCTCAGCCTACAAATCAGTCTGTTATGAGACAGAATGAAATTGCTGAAATGCTTAGGCTGATTGATCAGGCTATAAGCTGTTACGAGGAGGAAATAGGTTGAAGAAACAAAAAGTAAAGGTAAAGATTAATAATATGATTAAAGAATATCCGGTTAATACCAAGCTTCTTGATATTGCAAGAGAACATCAGAAGGACTATGAATATGATATTATTCTTGCATTTATTAACGGTAAGCTGAGAGAACTCTTTAAGACAGTCGAAAATGATTGTACTGTTCAGTTTGTAACAACAGTGGAAAATGCCGGACATAAGACATATACCAGAGGTCTGATTCTTGTGCTTCTTAAAGCCTTTTATGCTGTATTCGGTGACAGTGTTAAAAAGGTATCCGTTGAGTACTCCTTAGGAAACGGCCTGTATTTTGATTATGAAGGAACAGCCGAGTTAACAAAGGAAAGACTGGAAGCTGTGAAGGCCAAGATGAGAGAGCTTGTTGACAGGGATATAACAATCAGGAAATACAGTATCGGAACCGATGAGGCTATTGAATTGTTTGCCCGTCATAAGATGTATGATAAGCAAAAGCTTTTTCAATACCGCAGGGTATCTAAAACTAATATATATAATCTGGATGGTTTCGAGGATTATTATTACGGTTATATGCCGCCAAGTACCGGCATACTGAAATATTTTGATTTATCTCTTTATGAAGACGGGTTTGTTCTTATTATGCCGAGAATGAAGAATCCTACAAATGTAGAACCGTTTATACCCATGAAGAAGCTCTATATTACATTAAAAGAATCTAACCAATGGGCTAAGATGATGGAGGTTGAGAATGTAGGAGCACTAAATGATCTTATTTCCCAAGGGAAGTTTAATGATTTGATTCTGGTCCAGGAAGCTCTCATGGAAAAGAAGATAAGTGCTATTGCAGAAGCAGTCAAACAGGCAAAGGACAAAAGGCTGATTATGATTGCCGGTCCGTCATCCTCAGGAAAGACCACATTTTCCCATAGGCTCACCATTCAGCTTAGGGCTCATGGACTTAAACCCTATCCTATTGCCATAGATAATTATTTTGTAAACAGGGAAAACACTCCAAGAGATGAGGATGGGAATTATAATTTTGAATGCCTGGAGGCTATCGATCTGGAGTTGTTTAATAAAGACATGACAGATTTATTAAACGGCAAGGCTGTGGATTTGCCATATTATAATTTTATCACCGGAAGGAGAGATTATAGGAATAATCCGGTAAAAATTGATAAGGATGGTATCCTTGTTATAGAAGGTATTCATGGGCTTAATGATGCTCTGTCATATTCCCTGCCCAGAGAAAGCAAGTATAAGATATATATCAGTGCACTTACACAGCTTAATATAGATGAACATAACCGTATACCAACTACAGACGGGAGACTCCTTCGAAGAATGGTTAGAGATGCGAGAACAAGAGGTACATCTGCACAGAAGACTATAGCCATGTGGCCTTCTGTGAGAAGAGGTGAAGAAGATAATATCTTCCCATTCCAAGAGGACGCGGATATAATGTTCAACTCAGCATTAATATACGAGCTGGCGGTATTGAAGCTCTATGCCGAGCCAATATTGTTTGGAGTGGACAGAAACAGTGAAGAATATACAGAAGCAAAAAGACTGCTGAAATTCTTGGATTATTTTATAGGAGCACCAAGTGATGCGGTACCTAATAATTCGATACTGAAAGAATTCGTAGGTGGCAGTTGCTTTAAAGTTTGAGCAGCACTATAAGCCGGGTTCTGTCTTGGATGGTCATCTGTCTTGACCGTATGTTACCATACGGCTCCAGTATCCGCTTTCGCGAATACTGCGCAGCCTACCCGAAAGCACGGCGGGCAACCGTATTGCTTTCTGTTTGGCTTTGCTTCGGGTGGGGTTTACATCTGCCCCTTCCGTTACCGGAAGAGCGGTGGTCTCTTAAACCACCTTTCCATCCTTACCACAGCAAGGAGAACCTTGCCATGGCGGTTTATTTCTGTTGCACTAGCCTCGGAGTCGCCTCCACCGGACGTTATCCGGCACCCTGCCCTGTGAAGCCCGGACTTTCCTCACCTATAAAGGTGCGACCATCTGTGCTGCTCGCATAAGATATTCTAACACGTGAAGTGATAAAAGTAAATGAGCAACCATTGGCAATTTACTGCTGTTGCAATAGAATTTACAATAATAAAATACCACCGGTATTACATCAGGCAAAATCGCCTGTGTGTATATACCGGTGGTATTATTATCGTAATATGATAAACGGAAGAAGAAAAAATATAGATATATTATAACATTAAATTAGATTTTTAACAGTACTTTTTGAAAATTTAAAACATTGTTAATATTTTTGTATGATGTCAGATAATTAGCTCTCTCAGCCTTTTTGATATTCTGATTCGCTGATACATTGAAGCATATGTAATTTCATCCATCCCTTCTATGTAATTCAAAGAATAATTCTTATTCAATCCCTTGTCTTTTAATAGGTTTGCCGCCTTATTGTAGGCAATTGCAGCCTCTTCTTCGGTTGTATATATTCCTATTATATAATCTCCGTTAATATGTATCTTCGACTGATAGTACGGCAGACCTTTTTTGAAGATCTTAGTTACGCCGTTATACCGGTTGATTATTTCAATATTGGAATAACGAAAATCTGTATTGTCCCGGTTAACAAACACATAATCTCTGCCGCAGACAGCGTAATTCTTAATGCCGTAACGCGACAGAATATTAACCTGCATTCCATATTCAGATGTAAACAGATGTCCGCCCCTTTTTAAAATCTTATGTCTTGCATAATAGAATAAATCCTCCGCATCAAATTTAAGAACATTATCCATGTCTATATAATATAAGAAATAATGCTTCTTTATATAAATGGGATTCTTAATATAGATTTTATTGTCTCTGACATTGATAAGAACAACCCATTTATGGAAGGATAACGGGCACGGGGAAGGATAGTTATCTATTCTGTATCCGCTTGGATTATCAAGAATTCTCCTTGCCAGCTTATATGCCCTATGAGCTTTCAGCTCAGTAGAGTAGCTTCCAAGGCTAATATGCTTGTTAAGGTAAGTTATTGAAGCCCTATAATATGGTTCGCCGTTCTTTTTACGGGCATAATATACACCCGGAAGCATAATATCCCTCCTGTTAAAGTTCATGCATATATATAGACTATATCAAATTATTACATGTGTAGCAATAACAGCAACGTAAAAAATTAACAAGTTATTACATTCCAACGATGTAGTAACACTCAAAATAGTGCGTAAAAAACATACTATTATTGTAGAATTTGTATAAATTTTTAAGAGTCGCATAAAATAGTTAATAATATCTTAATAATTTGTTAAAAATTACATGTTCAAAACATACAAAGAAATAACAATAATATGACTGTCATATAGTAAATATGACCATACTAGGTAATATATGGAAGCAATAAATAGTTGTATCTTACGAATTTTAATGATTCTTATTGACACTCAAAAATATGGGACATATAATGCAGATTAGCACTAGCAAGAAAACCAATATATGGTAATTAAATTGAACAGTTGGAAAAAGAAGAAAGGTATGGTTTTTTATATGACAATCATAAATTCATTTCTTCAGAAGAAAAAGCTGTGTGAATTTAGCCATGGTTTTTACATGGTAATTGCAGCATATGTGCTGTCATTCCTTTTGCTTGTTATCGGATCGGATACTTTATATAATATCAGATCCAAAGCAGGAAGGGTGAATGCACAGTCTGACGAAGAAAACCGGGTATTTGAAATACCTGATGATAATGAAGGGCAAGCAGCAGTTCATGGTTCTGCTGATTATATGAGCAGCCGCAGCCGTGTGGAATCCCGAATTGACAAAAGGTCAAAATATCAGCTTATAAATCAGCAGTCACAACCGGTAGCTGCATCTGACGATACTAATTGGCTGCTGGGCTTTGCAATGAACGATGAGGAATATAGCCGTTTTATGTACCTTATGGGAAAAAACGAGGTATTTGCAGAGACTGATGATAAATCAATTTCAAGCTTTTCATCTTCGCTTACCTCCGATAAAATCTCATTGACAAATGAGGAAATAAAGATGCTTGAGCAGATAGTCGAAGCAGAAGCGACCGGAGAGGACATGATAGGCAAAATATTAGTTGCCAATGTTATCTTAAATCGAATGGCATCCGAGGAGTTTCCTGATAATGTTAAGGATGTAATATTCCAAAAGGTAGGGGGGAAATATCAGTTTTCACCTATAGCCGATAAAAGATACTGGAAGGTTGAAGTGACTAAGGAGACTAAGGAGGCAGTGCAAAGAGCCATAAATGGTGAGGATTATTCAAAGGGAGCACTGTACTTTATGGCAAGAAGGCTTGCAAAAAAAAGCAGCATAAAATGGTTTGATAATAATCTTGAATGGCTGTTCAAACACGGAGAGCATGAATTTTTCAGATAAACAAATTATTTTGCTGGAATCTGATAAAAAGATATGATATAATCCGCCCTAACAGGCGGATTATTTTAGTTCGCCCGGCATGGGCGAACTCTAACGGGAGCTTGCGACCTGTTACATCTGTTCTATTCAATGAAGCTCTGCAAAGATTTTATAAAAAAGGGGACTGGAATTTATGAACCTAATGTATCACAGTACAAGAAACGGCAGTATAAAAGTTACGGCATCCCAAGCCATTCTTCAGGGATTGGCTCCTGATGGAGGATTATTTGTACCTGAGGTAATACCTCAGCTTACCATACCCATTAAGGAGCTTGCTCACATGGATTATCATAAGCTGGCTTATGAAGTCCTAAGACTTTATCTGACGGATTATACCGAAGAGGAGATTAAAGAGTGTATTGATAAGGCTTATGACGATAAGTTTGATACCCCCGATATAGCTCCTGTAGTAAAGGTGGGAGATCTGCACTATCTCGAACTTTTTCATGGAGCCACCATGGCATTTAAGGATATGGCACTTTCCATACTGCCTCATCTTCTGACCACAGCGGCCGGAAAGAATAATATATCTGATGAGATTGTTATCCTTACAGCAACCTCCGGGGATACAGGCAAGGCTGCATTGGAAGGCTTCGCAGATGTGGAAGGGACTAAGATAATAGTCTTTTATCCGAAGGATGGAGTAAGCCCTGTACAGGAAAAGCAGATGGTTACACAAAAAGGTGACAACACTTATGTAATTGGGATTCGTGGGAATTTCGACGATGCACAGACAGGAGTCAAGAGAATATTCTCAGACAAGGAGCTGCAAGACCGGATGAGAAAGGCAGGATACAGATTCTCATCGGCTAATTCCATTAATATCGGTCGTCTTATTCCGCAGATTGTATATTATATTCACTCTTATGTTGAATTATGCAGAAGAAATGAGATTTTACCGGGGGATAAAATTAACTTTGTAGTTCCAACAGGTAATTTTGGTAATATTCTTGCGGCATATTATGCGAAGCAGATGGGGCTTCCAATTGAGAAGCTCATATGTGCTTCTAATGACAATAAGGTACTGTATGATTTCTTTAAAACAGGTGTATATGACCGCAACCGTGAATTTATCTTAACAATATCACCATCCATGGATATTCTTATATCCAGCAACCTGGAACG
>DUQV01000167.1 GCA_012837605.1 Clostridiales bacterium
ATTTTCCACAAATCCAACAATTCTTCTTTTGATGGTCGCCAGTTTTCAAACACAACATTAAAGCAATTATTTATTATAAAACTTAAAAAATATGCTGTTGCATGCTCTGTATCAACATCAATTAATCCTGCATTTGCACATTCATTTAATATACCGTATACAATTTTATACTTAAACTCATAAATATTTTTCTGTATTTCCTGTACTTCTTTTATTAAATCCTTTGGGCAAAAAAGTAAGTATCTGAAGTAGAATTTTGTCTCATCTGTATGTGTTAAAGCATAATTTATACCGGTACTATATATTGAGTATAATTGCATTTCCGGAGGCAGCACATTAAGCACAGCATTATAGGATTTGCTCTCTTCCATAAACTGTTTCTGCAATTTTTGAAATATAGCTAAAAACAAGCCTTTCTTTGAATCAAAAAAATTATATAGCGTTGGAGGATCTATATCAGCCTTTTTACAGATCGTCCTGACACTTGTACCATCGTAGCCTTGATTTAAAAATAAATCAAATGCTACTTGCTCAATAAAATTCTTCTTATCAATTACTCCCATTATTAATCTCCCCTGATAAATTACGATTTTTATTCTCCCCTAAACATTACCAATAGTTAAAATTTTGCACCCCTTTTTTTAACATATGTTAATTTATACTATAATTATAAGCAAATATTACCTGTGTGTCAACAAATACGCAAACACGATAATAATGAAAAAATTATAAACTTAGCATTCGATGACATGGATGCTATAATAATTGCACAAACTAAAATTTAGTATTTATTCAAGGAGGCTATATGAGAAGATACGTTATTATTGCATAGCATTGGCTATTGCAATTTTATAAAATGAATTTGTTATAGCCATTGCTAATCCTAACAGTATATTATTTAGGATGGCAAAATGGGCTATATTAGAGCAGAAGAGATTCTGCCATCGAATATTATTGAATTAATACAAGATTATATTGATGGTGAAAGTATTTATATCCCCAGAAAAGAAAGCAATAAAAAGCAGTGGGGATCACGGACGCTGATAAGACAGGAACTGACAGGCTTGATGTATGGCTAATATATCAATGCAGAAAATGCAAGCATACTTACAATCTGACAATATATGAAAGAGTAAGAAAGGATCGTTACCAGCAGAGCTATATACAGGCTTTATAGAAAACGATGAGGAACTGGCAAGAACATATGGTACGGATAAATCCATATTTTCAAAGAATAAAGCCGAAATAGACTGGAAAAGCATGAAGAACTAAAGACCATTAATATGCATGATCTTTATGGACATTGTCCATATAATAGACCGGCCTCTTAAAACTGTGCCATGAATTTGTTTTAAGGCCGGGCTATAAGATATACATATTTATGGTCTCTGCTTCTACTGATCATGTGTGTAAGCATAATAATGTTAAGGGCTTATATACTAAGTCCGCGAATTATTAAAAATTCTCGGTTTTCAAGCTATATAATATGCCCGCCGGGTTCAGAGATATTTTTGAGTGCTTCCTGTGCACTGCCTCCCGCCGTAGGCTCAAGAGATATGTCACCCAAGGAGACGATGCCTACAAGACTGTTATTTTCAACAATCGGAAGCCTTCTAATCTGACGGTCGCTCATTATGCTTGCCGCATCCTGAACATCCATGTCCGGATTTCCAATAACCAAGTCTGTGGACATAACATCGCCCACTCTTTGATTGTCAACCTGACCGGGAGCTACTGATCTTACCGCAATATCACGATCGGTAATAATCCCGATTATTTTATCTCCGGTGCATACAGGAATTGAACCGACATCATACTGCTTCATAAGTCTGGCTGCTTTCTCAATTGAATCATCAGACCGCAGTGTTGCTATATCCTTAGTCATAATATCCCGAATCTTCATAATATACCTCCATATACTTAATAATCATCCATGTAAACCTATACAGAGA
>DUQV01000168.1 GCA_012837605.1 Clostridiales bacterium
AATTAAAGCACTCAATCCAATTGGTTGAATAAATGCATTTACGAATAGATTCTGTAAATAAGAAACAAGTAAATAGTTGATCATCACAACACTAAGAATCAACAACTTTGCGATAGGATTTTCCCCATTTCTGACTAAGTTCGTCCAAAGCGCTTTTTGCTAATTCCATGTTAGATGATTCATATACAGCTTTTAAATCGGTAGTAAATGCACTTAAATCTTTCTTCCGGAAATTCTTTATGGAAGAACGGACTTTATGAACTATGCAGTGCTGAATTTCAGCTTTCGGATATACTCCGTGGACTGCCTCATCTAAGCCAGCCAGACCATTCATGACAAAAAGAAGCACCTGCTCTACACCACGACTTTTTATTGCATGTAATTTTTCTTCCCAAACATAAACACTTTCGTTAGTACTTATAAAGAAGTCAATTACTTCACGATAGCCATCTTCATCGTAAGCAATCTACAATAGAGCAGGCACTCTATTGTAGATTGCTTACGCATATTTAAACTATGAAAAGTATGACCCTGCCGGATACAATTCCGGTAATTCCAGGAACGGTAATTACACCAGGACACTTCGCTCAAAGTTTGGTACCCTGAATATCCTAGCTAGTTCCAAGGGATCGCAACGGAGAATTTTCTCCGCAAACCATTCCGCCATATAAGCGCAATACAGATGACCTTGAGACTACAATCATACAGCTTTACAAAAAGGTATCACTACAAGAGAAATAGCTGATCTTATAGAGAAAATGTATGGGCATTATTATACGCCGCAAACAATCTCAAATATAACAAAGGCAGTTGAAAATTAGGTAAAGGAATATCTTAGCAGGTCATTGACAAGCCGCTATGTTGTAGTATACTGTGATGCTACATTTTTAAATGTTAGGCGTGACAGCGTAGCCAAAGAAGCACTCCACATCATTATAGGCATCACCCCTGAGGGGAACAAGGAAGTGCTTGATTTTGCCTTATATCCTACAGAATCCGCATCCAACTACAAGGACATGCTACTCAGTCTGCGAGAAAGAGACATGGAACATGTACTCCTTTTTGTGACGGATGGTCTTTCCGGATTGTGCGAAGCATGCCTTGAGATATTTCCTGATGCAAAACATCAAAGTTGTTGGTCACTTATCGTCAGGAATGTAATGAAATACGTGCGTTCCAGAGACAAGAAAACAGTACTTAATGATCTGAAACGAGTATATAATGCTGAAACCTTGGAAGCAGCCAAAAATAAACTATATGACTTTTTGAGTAAGTATCAAGTAATCTATCCTAAGATAGCATTACTATTAAGTGATATAACAAGCCTGTTTACCTTTTACGACTTTCCGGAAACAATCCGCAAGAGCATATATACAACCAACATAATAGAGAACTTCAATAGGAACCTTAAGCGAGGTACTAAAAGTAAGGAGCAGTTTCCAAATGAAGATTCCCTTGAGAGGTATGTTTGTAGTTATTGCATTGATTACAACCAGAAGTTTGGTTCTAGGGCACATAAAGGTTTCGCAATAGTTCAAGTCGAACCAAATAAAATGTTTGGAAACCAGCTGTTACACACAAACACACATAATTATTGACACTGCCATCATTATGGGATAAATGAAAATACTTGCTATGCAATAATATTATGTTATATTATTTTCCATAAACATTAAATATGTTTATGATTAATACTAATTTTGATTAAGATGGAGAGTCCTTAGGTGAGATAGTCGGTATAATAAATGATGCGACAGATACTAAGAAGCAGAATTAATCAAAATAAACCTTCAATAATATATGAAGAGTATAATTAATGATTTTGAGAGACGGTTGCTAATCGAATAATAGAACTATAGGACCATGAATTTCCACTAACGCATACAAACCGGCATTATTGACATATACGTACATAATGCCGATTTGTTGATTGATTGCATACCAAATAATGCTGGTTTTTATTGAGTATTTTTTGAGTTTAGGTTATAATATAATATATATCTATAATCATTCTTTTATTAAGTAAAAAACTTCTTCTAACATCTTGTTTTACATACTTATGTATGCATGTTTGCAGTATACTTGTCTAATCTTGATATCCTTAATGAAGTAAAAAGTACATTTCAGAAGAATGATCCAATAAAACATGTTGGAATGTTCAATTGCTTAAAAAATTAATAGTAGAAAGGGGTCATGTCATGGAAGGAAGATCTATTAAAATCTACGCACCCGATAGCAAAAAGGTTTCTCTTAAGGTGATACCCGGACATTTTGCAACATCACATTCCCATATCAATCTGTATATTGATCTGACATCAACTAAGTCGCGTTTGAGTGAAGCTATGGAGGCTGCTCATGTACTGTCCAAGCAATATGTTAATAGTGTAGTAATCGATACAATAGTATGTTTGGATAACTGTGAAGTTATAGGGGGATTCCTGGCTAAGGAACTGACTGATGCAGGTATAATGTCACTGAATGCACATAAGACGATGTATATCATTTCACCGGAATATAACACTAACGGTCAGATGATATTCAGAGACTGCAATCAGGGAGCGATATATAATAAGAATATTCTGCTTTTAGTTGCATCAGTAACAACCGGTGACACCTTAAGAAGAAGTCTCGAGTGCATCAGATACTACGGTGGACGTGTGAATGGTATAAGTGCGATTTTCTCTGCAGTAGAGGATGTTGAGAATACGAAGGTTAATTCCATATTCAGAAAAAAAGATCTTCCTGACTATCAAAGCTATAAAATAAGTGAATGTCCGCTTTGTAAGACAGGGCTCAAACTGGATGCTATAGTAAACGGATATGGTTATATGAGATTGTAGCACACGATTTCGTAAGGTATACAGATTCAATTTGTTTGATACAAAATTGCATATAAGTACAAAGGGCATTGGTATTCGCATAATTTGCCTGTAGCTTGCAGATGAGGATAGCAGTGCCTTTTTACATGCAAATTTTTCACCAAAATATAAATAATAAATATTTTAAAAAAATTAAATAAAAGGATGACTATTTTATAATAGTGTGCTATAATTTATGCATAATACATAAAAAATGCTTTATTAAGTGTGCATAAGTGTGCAATATTAATGCAAAATGCACTCTTATTACAAGGAAATCCTTTTACTATTGTTGATTGCTTGCATATTGGGGGAGCCATGAGAATAAGAAGATTTCAAATTATAATATGGTCCTTATTGATAGCGGCATATCTGACAGGCTGTGATTATAAGAAGGATGCCAATTCTGATGTGTTGAACAAGGATGTGGCAGATGAAGAGTTCTCTCATGATGATTCCGGTGATAATCCTGAGACAGACGCCGGTGGAAATAGCGATGAAGATAACGCAGTACCGGAAATAATCCCTGTATATCTCGATGGTGAAAAGGAGATTGTATATACTGTTGAAGCGGAGGACGGTATATTCACCGGTAATGTCAGAATAGAATCAAGTAGTACCGGATATCATGGTACAGGTTATGTGGTGGGCTTTGAAGCAGATGAGGATACCTGTACTGTATTAGTATCAGTTGAACAGGACGGAATGTATGATCTGCATTTTATCAGTGCTTCCATAGGAGGATATAAAGACAATTATGTCCTTGTTGACGGACTGAATGTAGGAGTAATAGCTACAGACAGCAAGGATTTTTCAGAATCTGTATTAGAGCATGTATATTTAACAGCGGGCGAACATGAAGTTACTGTAAAAAAATATTGGGGATGGATTATGCTTGATAGAGTTGAGGTTCATACATCCAGACAGATAAATCCTGATAAATATAAAATCAAACCGATTCTTGCGAACAAGAATGCATCTGAAAACACCAAACGACTTATGAGCTATCTTTGTGATATATATGATGAGTATTTTCTTTCAGGACAATACTGTGATACGGGTCAGTACGGTAAAGAATTCGCAGTTATAAAGAAAACAACGGGAAAGACGCCGGCTATACTGGGATTGGATTTTATGGAATATACTCCATCCCGGGTTGAAAACGGAAGCAGGGGAAGACAGACAGAGCTTGCAATAGATTTCTGGGAGGATGGCGGAATAGTCACTTTTTGCTGGCATTGGAATGCCCCAAGCAAATATCTCACTAAGGAATGGTACCGAGGATTTTATACCGAGGCTACCAATATAAATCTTAAGAAAATCATGAATGGTCAGGACAAGGAGGGTTATGACCTCCTTATGAGAGATATAGATGCGATTGCGGCAGAGCTTTTAAAGCTTAAGGAGGCAGAGGTACCGATATTGTGGAGACCATTACATGAGGCAAGCGGCGGATGGTTTTGGTGGGGAGCATCAGGACCGGAGGCGTACATAGAGCTATATAAATTGTTATATGACCGGCTTACTAACGAATATAACCTTAATAATCTGATATGGGTTTGGAACGGACAGGACAAAGACTGGTATCCGGGCGATGAGTATGTAGATATTATCGGAGAAGATATTTACCCGGGAGAGAGGGTGTATACATCCCAGATTGCCCGCTACCTTAAAGCTCTAGGCTATACAAATTCTGCTAAACTCACATATCTGACTGAAAACGGATGTTTATTTGATCCGGATTTGGCTATACGGGACGGAGCCATGTGGGGGAGCTGGTGTACTTGGGGAGGCGAATTTGTTGCTAAGGACATAGGAATATTTACACTTAGCGAGCAGTATACCGATGCAAATATGCTGATTAAGGTTTATTCACATGATAATGTTTTAAGCTTAGAGGATTTACCGGATATTACTTCATATCCAATCAGAGAGTAGTGGCAGATCGGACATAAGATTAATGCTTAAGGGGGTTATGACATGCTTTTACAGAGTAATTTAAAAAGAATAATAGCGTTTATTCTGATTATATCTTTGATAGGAATAACTATACATATAAATACTTCTTATACATGGGCAGCTACAGATATACCTCAAGAGCTTTTGGAGGAGACTGTAAGAACCTATTCTATTGACGATTCTATTGTTCCATATAATTTATATATACAAGACTTTGAACAGGTATATCCCGAAACGGATATCGTTGTTTCCGCTATAGATTTCACAAGATATGAAGAAAATGGTGTGGCAGTCAGCCCAAAGATATATAATGATTTTGAAGGCATGGATGGAAGTGCTGTATATACAGAGGATAATGCACTTATAGAATTTGATGTAGAGATTAAGGAGAGCGGATTCTATTATCCGTACTTAACATATTATCCTGTTGAAGGAAAAAGTTCGGATATTCAAAGAAGCTTTTTTGTGGACGGAAAGCTTCCTTATAACGAAATGGCTTTGATAGAGTTCTATCGTATATGGAAGTCAGAGACAGATGAAACCTATACAGACGATAACGGTATTGAGGTGGTCAGATGGAAGAAAGACAATCAGGGCAATGATTTAAAGCCTAGAAGTATAGAGGTACCACAATGGGTATCATCATATTGTTATGACAGTGAAGGCTATATTTCTAATCCGCTGGCAATATATCTGACTAAGGGCAGGCACACCATTAGTATGCTGTCCTTAAGAGAACCCATGCTTATTCATAATATTACCTTAAAGAATGTCGAACCTGTGCTGGACTATGCTGCCACCAAAACCAAATGGGACAATGCAGGTATCAAAAATACATCGGGACAGCTAATAAGAATCGAGGCTGAGAATGCATCCTTAACTTCATCTCAAATGTTATATCCAAGACAGGATCAGTCATCCCCGGCTGTGTACCCGTCAAGTCCAATGACACTTCTTAATAACACCATTGGAGATAATTCCTGGAGAAATGCCGGGCAATGGATTCAATGGGATTTTGACGTACCCGAAAGCGGATACTATAATATTTCCTTACACGCAAAACAAAGCTATCTTAGAGGCATCAATGTATCAAGAAAAATAACCATAGACGGACTGGTACCTTTTGAGGAAATGTCTGATTATGAATTCAAGTATAATTCCCGTTGGAGGAACATTGTACTTTCAGACAAAGAGGGCAATCCGTATTATTTCTATTTGGAAAAAGGTTCTCATACTATCCGTATGGAAGTTGTTCTGGGTGAATTCTCAGATATTGTCAGCGAGGTACAGGAGACAGTAACCAAATTAAATAATATATACCGTAAGGTTATCCGTATCACAGGTGTTGCTCCTGATAAATACAGGGACTATCAAATAGAAGCAACACTGCCGGGTCTTGAGGCAGAGCTTATAGATGTAAGAGATCAGCTGGCCGGTGCAATTACAAGACTTAGAGAGGTCGCAGGGAAAAATTCCGATAAAGAAACAGTGCTGCGTACTATGCGTGATCAGCTAACTCAGCTTATTAAGGATCAGGAAGATTTTATCAAGGTAATAACTTCTTACAGAATTAATGTGCGTGCCTGTGGTAATTGGATTACTCAGGTTATACAACAGCCCTTGGCTCTTGACAGAATCAATATATACTCACCTGATGTAGAGGTGGAGTACGAAAACAATTCCTTCTGGGCTAAACTTGGCTACGAATTAAAAAGGATGTTTTACTCCTTTATTATAGACTATAACATGATAGGTAATATTGCAGATGAAGATTCTGAGAATGTAACATTAACCCTCTGGATTGGGACAGGAAGAGATCAGGCAAATGTCATAAAATCCTTAATAGACGATACCTTCACCAGCAATACGGATATCAATGTAAACGTTCAGTTGGTGGATATGAGTACTTTGCTTAGGGCAACCCTTGCCGGGGAGGGACCGGATGTGGCCATACAGGTTGGACCCACGCAGGTAGCGAGTGCCCAAGTTGCAGCTAATATGATAAGCTCGGCAAATGATACTCCTGTTAATTACGGTATACGTAATGCGGTATTGGATTTGACCAAGTTTAAGGACTACCCTGAGGTTGCGGCAAGATTTTCTGAAAGTGCATTGGTTCCGTTCACTCATAAGGGTGCAGTATATGCATTGCCGGATACGCAAACCTTCCTCATGATGTTTTATAGAATGGATATTCTTAAAGAGATAGGTCTTTCGATACCCAGAACATGGGATGAGGTTAAGGTTGCCATGACAGTGCTGTCCAGGAATCAGATGGATTTTGGAATGACTCCCGGTGAACAGATATTTGCTATGCTGTTATATCAAATGGGTGGTACATATTATAACGGGGACGGTACAAGATCGGCACTGGATTCCGATATTGCAGTTAATGCATTCAAACAATACTGTGAATTCTATACAGATTATAAGATAGACAAAGAAACCAGTGTTGAGGAGAGATTCAGAACCGGTGAGTGCCCTCTGATAATAGCGGATTATACATTTTACAATAACCTTCAGGTATCGGCACCTGATATTCAAGGACTCTGGGACTTTACAGTAGTTCCGGGAATTCTGCAGGAGGACGGCACCATAAACCATACAACAGGCAGTATAGGACTTGCGAATCTTATCATGGCTGATACCGAGTATCCTGATGAAAGCTGGGAGTTCTTGAAATGGTGGACTTCCGCTGATACTCAGACCATGTACGGTCGTGAGATGGAAAGCTTAATGGGTTCCAGTGCAAGAGTTGCGACAGCCAATTTAGAAGCATTAGAGAACCTGGCATGGCCGGTCGATGATTATGAAGAGCTTATGAAGCAATTTTCACAGGTAAAAGGAATACCTCAGGTTCCGGGAGGATATTATTCCTGGCGTAATGTTAACAATGCATTCTATACTGTAACCACAGAGACAGATACTGCCACTCCCAGAGAAGAACTGATGGATAAGGTTATCTACATAAATGCAGAAATTGAACATAAACTTCATGAATTAGGTCTGGACAATAAAGACAATAACAGGTAGGAGGATAATGATGGCAAATAAGAGAAAGAAAGTATCCGGAGATGCCATAACCATAGCCAAGATGCAGAGCACTCTCAGATATCAAATTCGAAAAAACAGAGTATCTTATGTAATGCTGGCACCGTATTTTATCCTCTTCTTCCTATTTACTGTTTTACCGGTTTTGACATCAATATTTTTCAGCTTTACGGACTTTAACGTGCTTGAAATGCCTGAATTTGTAGGATGGAAGAATTATATCAAGCTGCTTTTAGAGGATGATATATTCCTTGTATCACTAAAAAATACGTTTTTGTTTGCGGTTATTACAGGTCCTATAAGCTATATGCTGTGTCTTTTGTTTGCATGGATTATAAATGAATTTAAAGGTAAGCTAAGAGCGTTTCTTACATTAATATTCTATGCACCCAGTATAAGCGGTAATGCTTATGTGGTTTGGAATCTGATCTTAACAGGAGACCGCTATGGTTATTTGAACGGATTATTACTGAAGTATGAGATTATAAATGAAGCTATTTTATGGATGAGGACAGAAAAGTACATATTACCGGTACTTATGATTGTACAGCTGTGGTTAAGCCTTGGTACCGGATTCTTAGCCTTTATAGCAGGACTTCAGACAATAGATAATACCCTGTATGAGGCGGCTGCTATAGATGGTGTTAAGAACCGCTGGCAGGAGTTGTGGTTTGTTACTCTTCCTGCAATGAAGCCCCAGCTTATGTTCGGTGCTGTTATGCAGATTACACAGTCCTTTGCTGTAGCGGACATCTCCATTAATCTGGCAGGGAATCCGTCGGTTAACTATGCCGGTGCTACCGTAGTTACTCACCTTTTGGACTACGGCGGCACAAGATTTGAGATGGGCTATGCATCTGCCATTGCAACCATACTGTTTTTGCTTATGGTTGGAACAAATAAAATAGTTCAAAAAGCGCTTAGGAGGGTTGGTGAATAATGAGAAAACGGGTTATTGTAGATTACTCCGACCGCAAATGGGTTCCCTTCTGGATGAGGGCTAAGGAGACTAGGCTAAACCGTTCAAAGGCAGGAAATGGGTTGTTATTCGGCTTAATGTTCATCTGTGGAATATTCATGGCACTTCCACTGGTCATGGTTGTTAACAATGCATTAAAGCCTTTGGATGAATTGTTCCAATATCCGCCTAAGATTTTTGTAAGAAATCCAACCATGGAAAACTTTACGGACCTCTTTGTGCTGATGAGTGATACCTGGGTACCGTTTTCAAGATACATCATAAATACAATTATTATAACCTTGGGGGGCATGGTCGGACACGTATTATGTGCATCCTTGGCTGCTTATCCCTTGGCAAAGCATAGATTTCCGGGAAGAGATTTATTATTCAATATGGTTATATTGTCCATGATGTTCTCCTGGACAGTAACGCAGATACCTCAGTATCTGATTATATCACTGATGGGAATAAATAATACTTATCTTGCACTTATACTGCCGGCATGGTCTTTTGGAATGGGACTGTACCTAATGAAGCAGTTTATGGAACAGCTTCCGGATTCGTTAATGGAATCGGCTAAGATAGACGGAGCGGGAGAGTTCAGTATATTTTGGAGAATTGTCATGCCTAACGTAAAACCTGCCTGGTTGACATTGGCAATATTCCAGTTTCAATATATGTGGGGCAATACCGGAGGAACCTTCCTTCGTGATGAGGAATTAAAGCCTTTACAATTTGCCTTGCAGCAGATTGTACAAGGTGGGGCGGCCAGAGCCGGTGCGGGGGCAGCTGTTACATTTGTTATCGCAGCGGTACCCATAACATTCTTCCTTGTTGCTCAGAGCAATATTATGGAGACTATGACTACTTCCGGTATGAAAGAATGAGAGGTGTTAACTACATGAGTCTGTCAAAAAGGTGTATACGGGTAGTAATACTTATTATGACTCTAATAAGTGTATTTTGTAATTGCAGTGTTGCCTTGGCGAGCGAACTGCCTTATGACACCTATAATTATAATTTTTTTGAATATATCGTATATACTCCTGCAGCTTATGTACCTTCAGGCTCCATATCAGGTACACAGCTTACATATGAAGGGATACCTTTGGGAGTGTTCTCAAATCCGCAGGACATATGCAAAACACCTGCGGGTGAGGTAGTTATAGCCGATACCGGAAACAACAGGATTATTTTCCTTAACAAAGACATGACAAAGGTTATTAAGGTCATAAAGGACTTTGACAATAACGGTGAAACAGATACGTTCTCCTCGCCTTACGGTGTCTGTGTGTCAAAAAAGAATGAGCTGTATGTAGCAGATACATATAATAACAGGGTTGTAGTTTTAGACAGCGACAATAACCTGATAAAGATTATTAGGGATCCTAAATCCGAGGTGTTGGAGGAGGGCTATGTATTTACTCCTTTAAAAGTAACTGTTGATTATGCTGACAGGGTTTATTGCATAGCTCAGAACATGTTTGAAGGCATAATGGTGTTCGAAGATGACGATAAGTTCGTAGGGTTTATAGGAACCATTGAGGTTCAGATATCCCTATGGGATAAATTCTGGAAGCGGATTGCCACTAAGGAAGAACGTTCAAATCAAAGGCTTTTTATCCCTACTGAGTTTACCGGTATTGATATTGATGATGACGGATTTGTATATGCATCAAATATAGATGAAACAGGTACTCAAGCCATACGAAGGCTTAATCCTAAAGGTGAAGACGTAATAAAAAAGGGAGAAAACGAGAATCTTGGAGGAGATTTGTGGACAGAAGGATTTACTAATTATGCCGGACCGTCTCAGATTACCGATGTGGTATACAGACAAAAGGGAATGTATTCTCTTCTTGACAGGAAGAGGGGAAGAATATTCACCTATGATCATGAGGGAAACCTTCTGTATATATTCGGAGGATTAGGCACTCAAAAAGGAACCTTCGTTACTCCTGTTGCAATTGAGAATATAGGTAACACAATTATTGTACTGGATGCATACAGAGCAGAAATACTTATCTTCACAGAGACACAATATGGCAGTCTGATCAATAAAGCAGTAGCTCTCAGATATGACGGTGATGAAACCGAAGCTGTAGAGTTATGGGAAAAGGTTCTTACTCTGGATGAAAACAATGAGCTGGCTTATGTAGGTATAGGTAAGGCATATCTTACCTCCGGAGATTATGTAAAAGCTATGGATTATTTGAAGCGTGGCATGAGCAGCGAATTCTATTCAATAGCATTCAGAAGATATAGAAATGAGGTTCTAAAAGAAAACATGAGCTCCTTCTTAACCGGCGGTGTAATATTGTTGATTGTTTTAGTAATAGGAAATAGCATCTACCGAAAAAAGAAAGGAATAAGAAAGAAGGAGGGGCTGCTAAATGGATAAGCATTTTTCCATACAAAAGCTGAAATATGTATTCTATACGGTATCCCATCCTGTTGACGGATATTATTGGATTCGACATGCCGATAAGGGGAGCGTACCGATAGCGATAATCTTAGTTGTTTTATTTTCATTTAGCTTTTCATATAACCGTTTATCTGCGAGCTTTGTTGTAAATGAAATAGATCCCCGTACTGTAGACAGCCTTTCAGAGCTTGGAGGAGTACTTTTGCTGTATGCCCTGCTGTGCATCAGCAATTGGTCGGTTACCTGTCTGATGCAGGGAGAGGGGAGACTAAAGGATATCGCTATAGCAATCGGATATTCAATGGTACCGTTGATTATATCCTTTAACTTGGCAACAGTAGTCAGCTTATTTATTGCTGATGGTGAAGAAGCATTCTACTATTTGATTTTAACGGTGGGAATAGCGTATGCACTTATAATGATGCTTCTTGGTATTATGCAGGTACATAATTACTCATTGGCAAAAACATTGGCAACATTATTTCTTACCTTAATTGCAGCATTTATTATATTATTTATCAGTTTACTGATAGTGGATCTGATTAATAAGGTTTATAACTACTTTCACAGTATATATATAGAGATTATATTCAGAATGTAAGCACAATATCTCAAAAAAATGCTGAGCATAGAATGGGAGAAATCATGATAAGGGCAGTAAATAAAACATACAAAAAAAGAAAAAAGTTAATAGTAAAATTCGGTCTTTATGCACTTGGTTTAATTGCTGCAGGCATTATAATCTGGCTGCTTTATTACTATATTCGTTTCTATTCCTATGATGAATATAAGAAATATCTTGGCACTACCGAATTCGAGGAGGGTGCTGAATTTGCACCTATACCGGAAGCAAACCCTTCTGTTTCAGGATTTGAGCTTGTAGCAGAAAATGATTATCTCAAGCTGTATACTGATACGGAGACTGCTAACGTAGCAGTTTATGATAAAAGAAATCAGAATATTGTATATACTAATCCTCTAAATGCGGATGAGGATTCTATAGCCAATGAGACGAACAAGCGATATCTAAAATCTCAATTCGTATTGAATTATTTTAATAAGAGCAGAGCGGCAGGTATATTTGATTCTTACAGTATGTCTGTAGAAAAAGGACAGATAAGAGCCGAAAGCATTAAAAATGGAATCCGATATATTTATGACGTTGGAGAACATGAAACTTCGACCACGGGTATTGTTCCCATCTACTTCTCTCCTGAGAAGATGGAGGAAGTGCAGTCAAAACTTTCTGAAGCAGATGCGACCGCAATACGCCGTTATTACATAAACAGCACGGAATTTCCAGGACTTTTGGAGCTGAACGGAGTAGCACGCAAGAATAAGAAGACCATCCAAAAGATACAAGGCTTCCTTGAGGGAATCGGATTTACGGAGGATGAGTATCACGAACAGATGGAGCTGGCGGGAGTTGAAAAACCCGAATCTGTATACTTCATAGTGCCCTTGGAATACAGACTTGAAGATGATGGAGTTATTGTATCCGTCCCTACAAGTAAAATTGAAGAATACGGCGAGGCAAAAATATACCGGATACAGCTTCTCAGATATATGGGAGCAGGTGGACAGGATGAAAAGGGATATATAGTTGTCCCTAACGGTTCGGGATCGATTATAAATTTTAACAACGGTAAAATAAATGCAGCCGAGTATTCACAATATGTTTATGGTATGGATCCTTTGGCAGACGGATGGACCCAGACGGAATATACTGAAAAAGCCAGACTGGCTCTGTTCGGAATATGCAGGGAGGACTCGTCAATTCTTGCAACGATTGAGGAAGGAGAGACGCTGGCAGCTATTACAGCCGGTATAAGCGGGAAATACAGTTCGTATAACTATGCCTATACATCCTTTATGTTAAGAATATATGATGTTTTATCTATATTCGGAAGCACAGGAAGCTCGGCGGATTTGCCCATTGTAGTTGATAATCTTTATGAATGTAACCTCAGTGTGAAATATACCTTCCTTACAAAAGAATATTCAGGCTTTAGCGGAATGGCTAATTACTATAGACAGCATTTACTCGATGAAGGTGTACTTACATTAAAGAACGGTAATGAAGATGTACCTTTCTATTATGACGTAATAGGAGGAGTTAAGGAAACTGCATATGTGCTTGGTACACAGTACCTGACCGTAAATCCTGTTACAACCTTTAAAGAGGCCGGGGATATATCAGATGATTTATATGCAGAGGGAATTGAGAACCAGGTCATGAATTTTCAGGGTTGGTTTAACGGGGGATATTACCATGATGTTACTGACAAAATTAGGATTCTAAGAAAATTAGGCGGTAAGTCAGGGCTGGAAAATCTCAGTAAAAAGGTAGAGGATAACGGGGGCTTCTTCTACGGAGATACGGCTCTTCAGAAGGTTACATATATAAGTAAGCGTTATAGCGAATATCATGAAACCTCAAAATATTATGGAGCGGGTTATTATGCATGGTTTGCTAATGTAAGCCCAACAACTCTTGTAAAGCTGTCTACGCTCGGATATCGTGAAACAGGATATTATTTGGTTTCACCTAAGTTCCTGCCCAGATATGTAAACGGATTAATTAAAGGCATAAGCAAACTGGATATCAACGGTATTTCCTTGCGGGATCTTGGTGATACACTTCATTCCGATCATAAGAGAACCAATATTATTAACAGAGAAGAAGCTTTGGATATTGTACTTGCCCAGTTTGATAAGCTTGCTGCTAAAGGAAAGAGGTTCCTGATAAATGGAGGTAATGAGTACAGCTTTAAATATGCATCTGACATTATAAATGCTCCTATATCGGATAACAGTTTCTTTATAATTGATGAAAGCATACCTCTATATCAGATGATTATTCATGGAAGCATAGATTATGCCGGAGGAATTATTAACTATTATGATGACATGGATCGTGCAGATCTAAAATTAAAGCTAATAGAATACGGAGCATCGCCTCATTATTTGTTCACCGCGGGTACAGCTAATGAAATGAAGTATACGGGGCTTAATAAATACTATTCAACCGACTATGACATATGGAAGAATGAAGCATTGGAAATGTATAAAGACGTAAACGAAGCACTAAAAAGAGTATCGGGTGAGACCATGATTGACTATGAAATTCTTCAAAATGGAGTTAAAAAGGTGACCTATAGTAACGGTATTAAATTCTACATCAATTATTTGACAGAGGATGTATATGCAGACGGAGTAAATATATCGGCAAAGAGCTATGAGATCAGATAAGGAGAATATTATGAGGAAAAGAAGGCTTACACTATCACAGAAAAAAATGATTAATGGCTATCTGTTCATCCTTCCTTGGTTGATTGGTTTTATATTCTTTTATATCAGAAGCATAATACTAACCACTGAGTTTTCATTTTCAAAGCTTACAGTTGAAGCAGTGGGAGGATATCAGCTTGAGTATGTGGGGTTAGATAATTTTATATATGCTTTTCGTGAGCATGGAACATTTAAACAGGTATTAACCTCCTCAGTCTTTAATATGGTAATTGACATACCTCTTATAATATTCTTCAGTTTATTTATGGCTATACTGCTTAACAGGCAGTTCAAGGGAAGAACGCTGGTTCGTGTAATTTTCTTCTTGCCGGTTATTATGAACAGCAGTGCAATTTCTACTGCTTTGGATTTAAGCAGGCAGATGGTGGCAGGAGGAATCTCCGCAGGAAGCAGTCAGATGGCGGCGGAAACATCAGCAACGGGCGTGGATATTTATTATTATATTGATCTGTTTAGAGATCTTGCCATGCCTGATAGGATATTGGATTATATTGTAGCTGCCGTAGGACGTATTAATAATATTATTACTGCCTCGGGAGTACAAATTGTTATATTTCTTGCAGCATTACAGTCTATACCAAGCTCAATGTATGAGGTTGCCAAGATTGAAGGAGCTACTGCTTATGAAACATTTTGGAAGGTAACATTTCCTATGGTAATGCCTCATATTATTACAAATATTGTATATACAGTTATTGATAGTTTTGCTGAGAGTCAGGTGGTAACCTTGGCTTATAATACCGCATTTACAGATTTTAATTATGGACTGAGTTCTGTTTTCAGTCTGGTAAGTACAGCCATAACCTGCTTAATATTAGTTCTGGCAGTCGGGTATATACAAAAAAGAACCTTCTATTACAATTAGAGCGGGTTTTCTTATATACATAGAAGAAAGGATACAGGTATTAAGATGGATACAGGTAGAAACGCAAGCTTAAAAAACAGAATAAAGGCGATATCCGAGAATCCTAAGTTTATAAACAGTAAAAAAGGAATGAAGTCCGGTCTTAAGCAATTACTAATCAAGATATTCAGCTTCATAGTAATTGTAGGAATCTGTTATGTTATCCTGGCTCCTATAATAGGTATGGTTGTAAATTCGTTTATGTCTGATGCGGACAGATATAATCCGATGGTATATATGATTCCGACAAGTCCGACTCTGGAAAAATACAAGATATCATGGGCGAGGATGGATTATCTTCCTACCATGGGGAGAGATCTTCTGTATTCAGGTACTCTGATGCTTCTACAGGTATTTATATGCTCAATGGTAGGCTATGGATTTGCAAGATTTCA
This sequence comes from Clostridiales bacterium, assembly GCA_012837605.1. Taxonomy (GTDB): domain Bacteria; phylum Bacillota; class Clostridia; order Lachnospirales; family Lachnospiraceae; genus Mobilitalea. The sequence goes on from DUQV01000168.1 coordinate 15,866, forward strand.
ATTTCCGTTTAAGAAGCTGCTATTTGCCTGTGTTGTTGTAATGATTGTTATTCCGGATCATACTATCATGCTTCCGATTTATATGACATTTAAGAACTTCGATCCGCTTGGTCTTATGACATTATTTGCAGGAAAACCGCTGGTTTTGATGTCTACACCGATACCAATGTATATCATGACCATATTTGGATGCGGTGTGCGTTCGGGTCTGTATATATATATTTTTAATCAGTTTTTTAGAGGTCTTCCAAAAGAAATTGAGGAAGCAGCCTTAGTTGACGGAGCGGGTACCTGGTATACATATTTCAGAATTATGCTGGTAAATGCTGTACCTGCTGTTGTAACTGTCGCAGTTTTTTCGATGGTGTGGCAGTACAATGATACATTTTATGCGAGGTTATTTCTGATAAGCGAAGATATAGTAATCAGCAAAAAAATAGCAACACTGCAGATGGTCATAGCAAATGTAGACAGAATTCTGGATACATCTATTCAGGAATTATATCTGAATGCAGGCATAGTGTTGATAATGCTGCCGATTATTATTATCTACATAGCTCTTCAGAAATACTTTATAGAGGGTGTAGAGCGTAGCGGTATAGTGGGATAATACGCTTCGGCCCAAATCTATAATAAGTCTTTATAATAATAATAAAGAAGGAGGAGTAAAATTGAAAGCAAAAAAACTATTTGCGCTATTACTCTGCGCAATAATGGTTCTGTCCTTGGTAGGATGTAAGAAAGCCGACGATACCAAAGAGGCAGACAGTTCGGGGGTTTCCGACGAAGTAACGGAGAAGGATGACAAAAAAGATGTCGTAGAAGATGACAAAAAAGATGCGGAGCCTGTAGTAGAAGTAAAGGAAGCAAGCATTGACTTTGAGGACGGTTTATATGGCTTTGTAGCGATATACACAGCTCCGGCCAATGCTGATGCGGCTGAACTGTCTATTGCAGATTTTAACGGAAGCAAAGCATTGAAGGTTACTAACATGACCGGTAAGGTTCCTTATGTTGCAATTGACATAGCAAGTCTTGCAGGAGACAAGATAGCGGACATTAAGAGTATTACTATGGATATCGGTACCGAACATCCTGACGGAAAGTTTTATGCTACTTCAGGTAAGATTTTTGCTTACAGCGGTGAAAAAAGAACTGAAACAAATGATACCTGGTCAGTATATATAGCCAAAAGGAATCCGAATACTGCAAGGGCCATACTGGATGCGGGTGAAGAATTTGTACCCGGATATCAGAATATGATTATAGTAGCTTTAGATACGGACAACGGTGCAGCAGAGGGTGCAGGAAATGCAAATTTCTATATTGATAATATTCGCCTGCTGGATGCTTCTGATAATGTTATAAAGGCTGACAGCACCGTGGCATTCGTAGAGCCGCCGGGATTCTCAGATGTTGACAGAACCAACCTGATTCCGGTTAAGAATGAAGTTGAAATTTGGTCAAATGACGGCGGTGCCGCATGGGCACAAGGAAACGGTATCACTACTATAGCCCAAGGTGGTTCATTTGATCCTGCTCTTATTACAGAGGATTCTGTGTTTACTATTTATTACCAATCCGAGGGAGATATGTGGATGGTATTACAATCATGGGTGGATGGAGCACCATTTAGCTGGCAGAGAGTTGCCGATCAGGGAGCATCCATAAAGAACCCCAGCGGCACTATAGCACAGATTACATATGATCAGTTGGTACAATATTGTAATACAGATGATTTTGTAACATATTTGAGCATGCTGCAATGTGAAAGCGATCAGGATTGGAGTGTATCCAGTGTAACTCTTGGACAAAGATCCGGTATTGTTGACCTTAAGAATGAGGTTGTAATCTGGACTGATGACAGCGGAGATGCATGGGCACAAGGAACAGGAATGACCACGTTAAAGAACGGTGGGACATTTGATCCTGCATTGATCCAGCCCGGATGCGTTATAAATATTGAGTACAAGTCCGAAGGCAATATGTGGTTAGTATTACAGTCATGGGATGGTGCAGCACCATTTAGCTGGCAGAGAGTTGCTGATCAAGGAGCTTCACGTATCGATGGTTCTGTATGTCAGATAACCTATGATCAGTTAGTAGAGTACTGCGGTACAGAAGATTTTGTAACTTATTTGGATATGATTCAATGTGAAAGTGATCAGCCTTGGGAGGTATACAAGGTTTCCATCGGTTATCCCGCAGGTCTTGTACCGGTAGCAAAAGAAGTAGAAATACCTGAATTTGCAGGAGACAGTGCTGATGCATGGGCACAGGGTACCGGTGTTCAAACCATATCCGAAGGCGGAACATTTGACCCTGCTCTGATACAGCCGGGATGTATCTTTACTATTGATTATAAATCCGATGGTATGATGTGGGTAGTTATGCAGTCTTGGAAGGATGGAGCACCTTATGCATGGCAGAGAGTAGCTGACCAAGGGGTTGCAGCTGATAACGGCTCACGTGCCCAGGTTACCTATGATCAGTTAGTAGAGTACTGCGGTACGGATGACTTCGTTTCAACTTTAAGCCAGCTGCAATGTGAAAGTGATCAGGCTTGGGAAGTTTTCAGGTTTACCATTGGTTACCCTGTTAACTAACCTGTTGATAAGCTTTCAAGATATTGCGTGATTATAATGTCCTATAATAAAAGGAGGTAAAAATAAATGAAATTTTTAAAGAAATTTCTTTCACTTCTGCTAGTATGCTCGCTTATCTTAGCGATTACAGCATGTAATAAGTCCGAACCTGATAAGGAAACGGTTGGAGAAGAAGTTACAGATGATAAAGTAGATGATAAGAAAGACGATAAGAAGGATGATAAGAAGGATTCTACTTCTGCAAGCGATGAAAAAAGAATAATAACTATTGGAACCTGGTGGGTACAATATTATGACAGTTCTCATTCATCTGTAGAGGATGATCCGACTTATTCAGGAACTCTCGCAGCAGAATTAAAATTTGAAAACGTGAAAAAAATTGAAGAGAAATACAATGCAGAGTTCTACTGGCAGAATCTGACATATGCAGGTACTAAGGAATCCATCAATGTATCTGTTATGGCAGGAACACCTGACTGCGATATATATCTGGTAGAGCTTAGCTTTGGTATCCCTGCGGCTCTTAATGGTCTTGCAACAGATATGAAGACAGTTCTTCCCGCAGATCACGATCTGTTCACAGATCAGCAGGTAGCAAAATATCTTGATTTGGGTGATGGCAAGGCTCATCTTCTAAAGAGAGTGGAAGCTGCAAGTACAGTTGAAGCAACATATCCTTTAGCATTCAATCTTCAGATGCTTCAGGACTACAATCTGGAAGATCCCCGTGAGCTCTATAAGAGAGGCGAATGGACTTGGGATAAGTTTATTGAATACTTAACAGTATTAACAGATGATACGGACGGAGACGGAACTATAGATCAGTACGGATATTGTGGCTTCCATAATGAGACATTCGAGCAGCTTCTTATGAGTAACGGGGCAGCTGTAGCAGCTACTACTACTGAAGAGCTTTCCAGTGCAGCTACAGGAGAGGTTCTTCAGATGATATCCGATATGTATAATGTCTATAAGGTATGCTATCCTTATGACTTCTCCGACTCTGCATCCGATACTATGAGATTCCAATACAGAGAAGGAAATATAGGCTTCTGGCCCGGTGCTGCATGGATTGCCGGTTCAAATGCAGATTATGACTATTCCGGATCAACCGGAGTTACACTTGAATTTGATACTGTATTTGTACAATGGCCTGTAGGTCCTTCAGGAAATGCAGCTACAAATGGTGGTAAGGTATCTGCCGGCGAATACTATATCATTCCTGCCGGTATAGAGGATCCTGAGCTGGTATTTAATGTTCTTTATGATATGTGGAACTGGTATGATGGAGATACCTCTATTCGTGATGATGAAGAGGCTCTGTATTGGTGGTATGCGGTAACAGCTAAGGAAGAAGAAATCCAGAACAGCAACTTTGACGTTATGTTCGATGTTGGAAGCAGAGAAATATTTGAGCTGTGGAACAACCTAGGTTTCGATTATGACTTTAGCGGTCTGCTCCAGGGTACTGTTACACCTGCACAATTCCAAGAGACATATAAGAACCAGGTACAGGATGCATTGGATGCATATTTTAAATAATCTACATCTTTAGTATTCAGCATAATTATGCTTGAGGCATAAGTAAGAATACATGACATAACTTATACTCAAGGAGGAAAATATGAGTAATCTTAAAATGATAGCACCACCTGTACCAAATGTGCCATGGCAGGAAAGACCTGAGGGAATTAAGAATGCTCCCGTATGGAGATATTCAGAGAATCCCATAATTGGCAGAAATCCAATAAAGGGTGTTGCAAGAATCTTTAACAGTGCGGTAATGCCCTATGAGGATGCTTTTATCGGAGTCTTCAGAGGAGAGCAAACAGATGGTGTTCCTCATATATACTTAGGCAGAAGCAAGGATGCAATTCATTGGGAGTTCGACGAGGATAAGATACTTTTTGTCGACGAGGAAGGTAATCCGGCCATGCCCGTATATGCTTATGACCCAAGACTTGTTAAAGTAGAAGATACCTATTATATAATTTGGTGTCAGGATTTTTACGGAGCGTCAATTGGTCTTGCTAAGACGACCGATTTTAAGACATTTACGAGAATAGAAAGTCCGTTTCTTCCATTTAACAGAAATGCAGTTCTGTTTCCGAAAAAAATTAACGGCAAATTCATGATGCTAAGCAGACCTTCAGATAGTGGACACACACCTTTTGGTGATATATTTGTCAGTGAAAGCCCTGATATGATCTACTGGGGAAAGCACAGACATGTGATGAGC
>DUQV01000169.1 GCA_012837605.1 Clostridiales bacterium
GAAAGCAGTTCATTTATATGATATCCAAAACCTAATCCATATATGATATATCTCTTTACTTTTTTATCGTACCAATGTCTTGCCAGCAAAAAAGCTTCATAAGATATCCTGGAATTGGTGTGAAAATAAAATGTATTATCACCGTTTTTTGCAGCAAGAGTCATTAATCCGCAGGAGGAAAACTCCACTCTATAACCCTCTTTAAGAAGTGTCTGCGGATCAGTTGAAACTAATGACAATTCTTTTAGACCTAAGCTATTTTCCTTAATTAAAGAAAGGTTCTCATGACAGATTTCTTCTGAGAATGTTACCTCCTCCTTACTGATAATCAATTCCTGTACTCCGATTATAAAGCTAACCAACTGAAGTTCAAGCAAATCAGCAAGGAGGACATAATCTCCCATTCTGTAAGCTTCTAGGATTCCACCTAACATCTTATTAACAGATTCAACTTCATCAAGATTAAGATATTCCCTGTTAGTGATAATAGCTTCTATGGAATGTCTGATAAGCTCCATTGAATCAGCTATAATTCCAAGAGCAATATCATGCTGCTGCTCACGAAAATAACATATTGATTTATCTATTTTTTCAAGCAGCATGATATTTTTATTAAATATATCCATAATATTGCTCTTCAATAGCTATCACCTCAAATATTTTTAAGGATTAATATATAGTGATGTAATGTGTATACTCTTATATCTTACCACTTTATTTGTTGTTGCATTAACCTCATATACTGTTATATACTCACCGGCACTTACCGGAATATCCGCTTTATCTACAAAGTCTGTTCCTGTAATTACATTCTCGGTATGAAGATCCTCTACCTTTGTTCCGGTTCTTGTATATACCAGCTTATTACCTGCCCGCACGGTTGTAAGTACTCTAATTGATGTTGTACCCGGTGTCGATCCTTTTGAAGCAGTAGCTGTCAGTGAAGATGCAGGGGTAGGATTTTGTATGGTCAATTTTATGGAAGTCTTGTTAACAGTACCATTCTCAAAGGTTATATACAGGGGTCTGCTGTAGCTGTTAGGTAAGTCATTTAAGAAATCCTTTGATAATGTAACGTTAATATAGTATTGCACAGCAGGATTAAGAGGATCCGTTACATTTGTTGTGGTACTGAATGTTAGCTCTCTGGTTCCAAGCTTAATTGTCCTTATAGCCACCTCATATGGAAGTTTTCCTATAGTGTTCAGCGTTATATTAAAGGTTAAATCATCTGAGATTCCCTTAACAAATGTGAAGCTCTTTTCCTCAACAACCGGTACTGCTGGATATTCAACAGTATGTGTTAAATAGGTTGAAGCTAATTCATAATCCACCGCAGGCGTGGTTTTTGTTGCCTGTTTTGACTTTATTTCCTTCTGTCTTACGTATAATGTACTGCCCTCTACAGCTCTACTGGCAAGAACCTTTACAGCGGAGTCTCTTGTTATAGTAGACCAGGCTACTCTTTCTATATCAAAGATATCTCCGGGCTTTACAATGCAGTACTGATACGGATTATCATTTGAAGCAGATGGTATTGTAATAGAGATATTTGCCGAGCCATTATATGAGACATAAATATTAGGATCTGAGGCATCAGCTTCGGCAGGAGGAATTCCTTTAATTATACTTCCCGAAAGTACTCTCTGTGCCTTCAATTGTATCTCAGTTATCTTTGATGAAGCTGCTTTTGCAGTTGCATAATCTCTAATTTCAATAACCATAGCAGGGAAGCTTTTATCTGCTGTCAATCCGTTTGAACCATCATTTAATATAACCGATAGAGGTACTTTTCTAACAGATTTGTCAGTAACCTTAACCCAATTTGATGTTACGCCCCCGACTGTTACACGATATTCCTTGCCGTATCTGATATCAGCCATGAAATCTTCTCCGTCAATTCCAACAACCATGGCTGAAGCCTTCTTGGCTATCTTCA
>DUQV01000170.1 GCA_012837605.1 Clostridiales bacterium
GGAACGGATTTGCTGGCTACACTGATTCATAGATACAAGCGACATATTTCCGTACCGTTTATTCTAACGTTTATTGACGGAGCAATTATAGTATTAGGAGCTTTAGTATTCGGACTGGGAAATGCTTTATATGCCATTATATCCGTATTTATAGCGGCCAAAGTTTCGGACAGTATATTAGAAGGCTTGAAATTTGCCAAGATGGCATATATTATTTCTGACGAGTATGCTAGGATTGCAGAGGAAATAATGACCAGCCTTGACCGGGGAGTAACAGGAATTAACTCTACAGGAATGTATTCAAATAAGGATAGAAAAATGCTCTTTTGTGTGGTATCCAAGAAAGAAATAGTTAAAATAACTGAAATTGCCAAGAAAATAGACCCGGATTCTTTTGTAATTGTGAACGATGTTCGTGAAGTTATGGGCGAGGGTTTTATTGAATATAGACAGTAAATAAGCAAAAGCCAATTATATTCTCGGTAAAAACACGTAAATTTTCTTTTAATATACAAATTATACAAAAGGATAAAACCGATTTTGTTAAAATGGGATATGGTTTAAGTAATACAAATAGTGTATCATACTTGTATAACTTTGTACAAGAAAATACCAATTTTTTATGGGAGGATAGGAAATGGCAAGTGTATTGCTAAAGAACATTACGAAACAATACCCTAATGGTGTAGTGGCTGTAAAAGACTTCAGTCTTGAGATTGCTGATAGGGAGTTCGTAATTTTTGTAGGACCATCGGGCTGTGGTAAATCAACAACATTGAGAATGATAGCAGGACTTGAAGAGATTACCCAGGGTGAACTTTATATTGATGATAAGCTGGTAAATGATGTTGAACCTAAGGATAGAGATATTGCGATGGTTTTCCAGAATTACGCATTATATCCGCATATGTCGGTTTATGACAACATGGCATTTGGTTTGAAACTGAGAAAGGTTCCGAAGGATCAGATTGATAAGGTTGTTCATGAAGCTGCCAAGATTCTTGACATTGAGCATTTACTGGATCGTAAGCCTAAGGCTCTATCCGGTGGTCAGAGACAGCGTGTAGCCATGGGTCGTGCAATTGTGCGTAATCCTAAGGTATTCCTTATGGATGAGCCTTTATCCAACCTTGATGCGAAACTAAGAGTGCAGATGCGTATCGAGATTTCCAAGCTACATCAAAAGCTGCAGACAACTTTTATCTATGTAACACATGACCAGACAGAGGCTATGACTCTTGGTACAAGAATTGTTGTTATGAAGGATGGTTTAATCCAACAGGTTGACACACCTCAGAACCTTTACGATAAGCCTCAGAACTTATTCGTTGCCGGTTTCATGGGATCACCTCAGATGAACTTTATTGATGCTCTCGTTGTTAAGAAAGGCGACGATGTATTCGTAGAGTTCTGCAACAACTCATTGAAGTTACCTGAGAACAAGGCAAAGAAGGTTATCGATGGCGGCTATGAAGATAAGACAGTTGTCATTGGCATTCGTCCTGAAGATATACATGACGAAGAAGTATTTATTAACAATTATCCTGATGCTGTGATTGAAGCCACTGTCAGAGTTTACGAGCTTCTTGGTGCTGAAGTATTCTTATACTTTACACTGGATGATAATCTGGATATTACAGCTCGAGTAAATCCCCGTACAACTGCAAGACCGAATGATACATTAAAGATTGCCTTTGATATGTCAAAGCTGCATGTGTTTGATAAGGAGACAGAGCAGGTAATAACCAACTGATAACTAAAAAGAACTTATTATTAAAGGGAACACTTCGGTGTTCCCTGTTTTTGTGCAGCAGAAGATGTGTATACTCTCCGGCTACTCTAAAACTTTTCAGATATAGTTAAGTGAGAAAACAAATTGGCGGCCATATAATTTTATAATATTGTACTAATAATTTTATGCAATATTAATAAAAATAGTTTACTTTATACTATAATAGTGCTAAAATGGGACTAGTATCTATGAATTATAAGTAAAAATAGAAATATAATAATAAAGGAGAGTATATATGATTTCAAATCAAATTCTTCAGAATACGATTGATGGTTTAAAAGGAATTACACGTATTGATATCGCTGTTATGGATACTGACGGAAAGGTTTTAGCATCTACATCAGAGAATGCAGAGCAATATGAGAATATAGTATTATCCTTTGTTGCATCACCAGCTGACAGCCAAGCTATTCAGGGTTATCAGTTTTTTAAGGTGTTTGATGAGCATCAGCTGGAGTACATTATCGTTGCTAAAGGTGACAGCGAGGATGTATTTATGATTGGCAAGATTGCTGCTTTTCAGATTCAGAATCTTCTGATAGCTTATAAAGAGCGTTATGATAAGGATAATTTCATTAAGAACCTTCTACTGGATAATCTGCTGCTGGTAGACATATATAACCGTGCTAAAAAGCTTCATATTGATACCGAAGCCAGGCGTGTTGTATATATTATTGAGACTAAAAATGATAAGGATGCTAATGCTCTTGAAACGGTACGTAATCTCTTCTCCGGAAAGACAAAGGATTTTATAACGGCCGTAGATGAAAAGAACATTATTCTTGTTAAGGAAGTAAAACCCAATGAGACCTATGAAGATCTGAATAAAACAGCAAAAATTATTCTTGACATGCTGAATACCGAAGCTATGACTAAGGTTAACGTTGCATATGGTACAATAGTATCTGAGATTAAAGACGTATCAAGGTCTTATAAGGAAGCCAAGATGGCTCTTGATGTAGGCAAGATTTTTTACAGCGGCAGAAATGTAGTGGCATATAATAACCTGGGAATCGGAAGATTAATATACCAGCTGCCTATGCCTTTATGCAAGATGTTCATCAAAGAGATATTTGATGGGAAATCACCGGATGATTTCGATGAGGAGACACTGACTACAATAAATAAATTCTTTGAGAACAATCTTAATGTATCTGAAACATCCAGGCAATTATATATTCATAGAAATACTCTTGTGTATCGGTTAGATAAGCTGCAAAAGAGTACTGATCTTGATCTTCGTGTATTTGAAGATGCAATTACTTTCAAAATTGCTTTAATGGTAGTTAAGTATATGAAATACATGGAACAGTTAGATTATTAAGGTCATACAATTATGTGGCTTAGCATGTTAGGAGGACTAATATGAGAAAAAGATTTTTAACCGGCTTTCTGTCGGGGCTTATAGGGGCAATGTTCTTAGTGATTGTAGCCGGTGCTACATATTTGCATGTGAATGATGATTTAAAGAAGAATGGCAATCCGTATGAAGGTGTATCGGCTGCTGAGAAAGATAATGATGAAAATGAATATACCTATGATGAAATTGTTGAAAAGTTAACTGTTTTGAAGATGCTTATTGATACCTATTACTTAGAAGAGGTAAACTCAGAGAATTTTGCTACAGGGATATACAAGGGCTTTATAAGCAGCTTGGATGATCCGTATTCAACATACTATACCAAAGAGGAATATGCGAATCTGATAGAAAGCTCCTCCGGTGTATATCATGGTATCGGAGCTGTAGTCAGCCAGGACGTGAAAACCGGGATTATCACCATTGTAAAACCGTATAAGGGATCACCGGCGTATGATGCGGGTTTGCTTCCTAATGACATTATATATAAGGTGGAAGGCGAGGAGGTTACCGGTGAAGACCTTACAGAGGTTGTAAGTAAGATTAAAGGTAAGGAAGGCACTGAGGTAAATATCACAATCTACAGAGATGGTGTATCTGAACCGATGGAATTTACTATTATACGCCAAAAAATTAATATTCCGACTATTGAATATGAGATGCTGGATGATGATATCGGATATATTCAGATTGTTGAATTTGATGATATAACTATTTCTCAGTTTAGCAGAGCACTTCGTACATTAGAAAGAAAGGGAATGAAAAGCCTGATTGTAGATGTAAGAAACAACCCGGGCGGTTTGTTAAACTCTGTGATGGAGATATTGGACCGTCTTCTTCCGGAAAGCTTAATAGTATATACAGAGGATAAAAATAAGCAGCGGGAAGAAAAGCATGCAAAAAAGCCGGATCAGTTTAATAAACCTATGGTAGTACTGATTAACGGCAACAGTGCAAGTGCCTCGGAGATATTTGCCGGTGCTTTGCAGGACTATAATAAAGCAACTGTTGTGGGAACCACCAGCTTTGGTAAGGGAATTGTACAATCGGTAATACCTCTAAGTGATGGAACTGCCGTAAAGCTTACCATATCTAAATATTTTACACCGAAAGGCCGCAATATTCATGGTACCGGAATTGTACCTGATGTGGAGATTGATCTTGATGAAGAACTGAAACAGCTGATAACCATTCCACATGATCAGGATAATCAGCTTCAGAAAGCGATAGAGATATTAAAGGAGCAAATGAAATAGGTAACTCGTACTTTGAGGAGAATCATGAAAACCACGGCAATTATACTATTTATATTAACTTATGTTTTATTACTGTCATTGCCCAAAATAAGAGCATATATAGCCTTAACTTCGGCTGCTATATTTGTTTTTCTGGGAATTTTACCTTTGGACAAGGTTATTGCAGCAATAGACTGGAATGTAATATTAATGATAGCGGGAACAATGGGAGTGGTCGGATTCTTCATTGAATCTAAGATGCCCTCTCTGCTGGCTGACAAGATTATTAATTGGGTGCCGAATGTGAAATGGGCAATTGTTGCACTGGCATTATTTGCCGGTGTAATATCCGCCTTTGTTGATAATGTGGCAACTGTATTAATGGTAGCTCCTGTTGCCGTAAACATTTCAAAGAAGCTGAAGATGTCGCCGGTGCTTAGTGTAATCAGTATCGCTATCTCTTCTAATCTTCAAGGAGCAGCCACATTAGTGGGTGATACCACTTCGATATTGCTTGGAGGACATGCCAATTTGAGTTTTATAGATTTCTTTTATCTTGAAGGAAAGCCGGGAATATTCTGGGCAGTCGAAGCCGGTGCTCTGGCTTCTGTAATTGTTCTTTTGGTACTTTTCAGGAAAGAAAAACAGCTTATAGAGACTCAAGGGCTGACAGAGGTCAAGGATTATTTCCCTACGGTTCTTTTGGCAGGTATTATTGTATTATTAATTCTCAATTCGTTTGTGCCAAATGATTACAAGCCGGATGCTATAGAAGATTTAATGAATGGTATTATATGTATGTCTTTGTTCCTAATAGGGCTAATTCGTAAGATTATAAAAACAAGAAAAGCCGATTCAATATCTGAAGCAGTTAATTCCATTGATTATGATACAATTCTTTTATTGACAGGATTGTTTGTTGTAATAGGTGGAATTACAGAAGCAGGGTTGGTAAAAGATATCAGTCAGATATTTGTTAAAGCAAGCGGAGACAACGTGTTTTTGATGTATACATTGATTGTATGGGCTTCGGTTCTTTTCTCGGCATTTATAGATAATATTCCATATGTAGCTACCATGCTTCCGGTTGTAGGAGAGATAGCAAAAATTATGGGGGTTCAGCCAAATCTCCTGTATTTCGGTTTATTGACAGGAGCAACCTTGGGCGGCAATATTACACCAATAGGAGCTTCTGCCAATATTACCGGTATAGGAATTTTGCGTAAAGAAGGGTATGAGGTAAGTGCAGGTACATTTATGAAGGTCAGCGTACCATTTACATTATCTGCTGTTATGACAGGCTATATATTAATCTGGCTTATATGGAGCTGATCATTAGGAGAAATTTAGCAAAGACTTAGAAAAGCACGTCAGGGAACGTGCTTTATATTCGTGAAAAATACTAACATTTGCCTATAATATTTATTGATAATTAGCCGATAAATATTATAGAGTTGAAGAAAAATAAATACTTAGTTCAGTTAGGTAGTGATAATATGCGTATAGATGCGTACAACAAATTGAGCAGAATTTATAACACAGGTAGTGTTAAAAAGACTTCTAAATCAAGTGGAAGCAGCTTTAGTGATAAGCTGGAGATATCCCAGAAAGGGAAGGATTTTAGAGTGGCAAAGGAGATTGTCTCTCAGATACCTGATGTGAGGGAGGATAAGATTAACGAGATCAAGAAACAGATGGAATCCGGAACTTATAATATAGGTATGAAAGAAGTAGCCGATAAAGTGGTTAGCCGTTATTTTGATGAGTTGGTATAATTAACTTTCTTCGTATAGGGTATCAAACCCTATACGATAATATCGGAAATGAGGTAAATTGTGGCAAGTATAATTGAAGAATTGATTGAAGTTCTGGAAAATGAGTTAGATGTGTATAATCAGCTTATTCCTGTTGTCAGAGAAAAAACACAGGTAATTGTTAAGAATGATACAATAGCCTTGCAGGAAATAACTGCACAGGAGCAGAGTGCAATAGATCAAATAACAGCACTTGAGAATAAAAGAATCAGGGTAATGAACGATATAAAAACAGTTCTCGGAACAGAAGATAAGGATTTAAAGCTTAGCACCCTGATAGGTCTGTTGAAAGATGAACAAAAGGAAAAAAGAATCTTATCAGAGCTTCATGATAAGCTTAAAGAAACTATAAATATTTTAGTTGAGATAAATAACAGAAACAAAAATCTGATACAACAATCCCTAGAATTGATAGAATTCAATTTGAATTTTCTACAAAGTACAAGGATGTCGCCGGGGAACAACACTTACACTAAAAGTGCATCACAATATGATGAAAAATCATTTGGAACAGGGATGTTTGATGCAAAACAGTAAGTAGATCAGAGTGAAGGTGGTATGTTATGGCTTCATTTAGCAGTTTGCATATCGGGGTTTCGGCTCTAAACGTCAGTCAGGCGGCCCTTAATGTTACATCACATAATCTGGCCAATGTAGATACAAAAGGCTTTGTAAGACAACAAACGGTAATTACTGACTTTCAATATATAAAGTGGGGGGAGTCCCACCTGTCATCCATGCAGAGAGGTCTGGGTGCTAATTTTGCTGAGGTGAAACAGGTGAGAGATACCTTTTTAGATCAAGCCTATCGCCAAGAGATTGGCAGACAGGCTTTTTATGAAGCCCAATATGCCACAATCAATGAAATTGAAGGATTATTCGGCGAGCTGGAAGGAGTACAGTTTCAGAATACAATAAAGGAATTATGGGAAGCGCTGCAGGAGCTGACCAGAGAGCCTGACAATATCGTAGCTCGGGCTTCATTTATTCAAACTGCAGTATCCTTTGTAGAAAGAGCTGACAGAATATACAGCCAGATGAATGATTACCAGATTAATCTTAATACAAAGATTTTAGATCAGGTTAATCGTATCAATGAGATTGGCAATGAAATCAGAGAACTTAATATAAAAATCAGGCATTATGAGAGCTCGGGAGTAGAGAAGGCGAATGATTTAAGAGATAACAGAAATCTGCTTCTTGATGAACTTAGTGAAATGGTAGGAATTACATATAAAGAGAATGCGGCAGGCGTTGTTACGGTAAATGTGGAAGGAGTTCCATTTGTAACAGAGGATACGGTTTACAGAATGGATACTGTACCGGTCAACGATAATACTCAGATGCTAAAGCCTATCTGGGTTGCCCATGGATATGTTGATGTTTATAACTTAGACACACCACCGTCATCAATGAAAAATACAGATATTGGTTCACTAAAGGGCTTGCTGACGGCAAGAGGTCATAAGCAGGCTAATTATACGGACATACCTGTTCGTGACAGATATGAGACGGAGAAACAGTATCAGGATGCGGTAAATGTATATAATAATGTTGTCAATCCGTCAATAATGATGACAGTCCAGGCTCAATTTGATCAATTGATACATGGGATCGTTACAATGATTAATGACACACTGTGTCCCAATAAAGAGATAACTTTAGCAGATGACAGCAAGATATGGGTTTTGGACGAGGAAAATGCTCCCGTCGGCATGGATACACATAAGATAATGGGAGAAGCATTATTCAGCAGAAAATCTACCCCCCGCTATACAGATTATCAGGATGTTCAAATTATTAATGCAGAAGGGGATATTGAGACTATTTCAGTTCGTATATATATAGAAGAGGATCCGACGGATAACTATACTCTCTATACACTGGGAGAGATTGAGGTTAATCCTAATATTCTGCAAAACAACTCATATCTGCCTCTGTCAAAGAATGACGGAACAGGGGCATATGATATTGAGATGGCACAAAGACTTCTGGCTAATTGGAAAAAGCCATTTGCAACTCTTTCGCCGAACTCTTTAACCTTAAACAATATAAATGAATACTATATAGCTTTTATATCAGAGATCGCCAATAGGGGCGAACAGATGCATACTATCAGCCTAAATCAGATGTCGATGGTAGACAGTATTGACAACAAAAGAACGGAGGTTACCGGTGTATCCTCCGATGAGGAATTGACAAATCTAATTAAATTTCAGCATTCATTTAATGCTGCCGCCAGATATATCAATGTTGTAAGTGAGATGCTGGAGCATATCATAATGAGACTGTAAAACTGTTTATGTTAATATAAGTACTAATAAAGGTTTAGGTATTATAAGGAGAAGTTATGGGATCAACATTTTTCGGATTACATATTGGACAAACCGGTTTGTATGCTTATCAGGCTGCTCTTGATACTACTGCTCATAATATATCCAATTCAGAGACTGAAGGGTATACCAGACAGGTTATGGGGCAGAAAGCAGGCAAAGCCCTTAGGGTGAACAGTACCTACGGTATGGCAGGAACCGGTGTCAATGTCACGGGAGTTATCCAGCTAAGGGATGAGTATTATGACGTTAAATACAGAAAAAACAATGCAATTCTGGGCGAGTACGCCAGTAAGACCCATTATATGACTGAGATCGAAAATTATTTTAATGAGATTAGCTTGGAAGGATTTACAACCACATATGATGCTCTATATAACAGCCTTCAGGAGCTATCTAATAATGCAGGCAATCTTACTGTAAGAAATCAGGCAATCAATTATGGTAAGAGTCTTACGGAATTTTTTAATACCTTATCAGAAAACCTGAAAAATATTCAGGATGAATGTAATTTTGAAATTAGAAATATGGTAGAAAAGATTAATTCCATTGCACAGCAGATTGCAGCTCTTACAAAGCAGATTAATACACTTGAGGTAAGAGGCGGGGCAGCTAATGATCTTAGAGACCAAAGAGCCCTTTTGGTTGATGAATTATCTAATTTGGTAAATGTATCAGTTACGGAGAATATTGTTGGTGCGGATATTGGTATCACCAGTTATGTATTAAAGATAGATGGACAAACCTTAGTGGACGGAGGTAATTATAATACTCTTCAGGTGATTCCCAGAGAAAGAAGGCTCAATCAGAATGATATTGACGGATTATATGATGTGTACTGGTCTAATGGTCAGCTGTTCAATCTGGGAAGTCAGAATCTCGAGGGTTCTCTAAAAGCCTTGTATGAAATTAGAGACGGTAATAACAGACATAATCTTCAGGGAAGTGTCTCAGCTGTTGCAGGTGATAATTATGTAACAGTAACAAACACTAATATTAATGAGGTGGAGAGATTAAACATTCCGGAAACAGGAGTTATTACCGTAGGAAATCAGGATTATGTATATGTAGGATTTGAAGTTGTACAAGATGAGGATACGGGAGAGTTTATCTATTCATTTGAGCTTGAAGAACACCTTTGGACAGATGCTATAGATACCACAGCATCTATAGGAGAAAGCATAAATTACAAAGGAATTCCCCATTATTTGGATCAGATGAATCTGTTCATAAGGACATATGCAAGAGCTTTTAATGAGATACATAGAACGGGAAGAGATCTGTATAATAATCCCGGAATGGATTTCTTTATTGCAACTAATAAGGTAAACGGCAGGGAGTATGTGTTTGGACCTTATGAGGAATCGGATGATTATTATTACTATGATTTTAATACATTCAATTCTCAAACAGGCAGCTTTTATGAAGAGGTACCTGATGACAGACCATTATATGGTTCATATTATTTTTTGACAGCAGAGAATTTCACTGTTAACAGTAAATTGATGAATGATCCCGGCTGTTTTGCAGCTGCGACCGATGTAGTGAATGGTATTGATAATAATGATGTTGTAGAGGCCTTAATTGCCTTAAAATCAGATAAGACATTATTTAAACAAGGTGAGCCCGGAGGATTTATGCATACTCTTGTTGCGGATATTGGAATAGATACAAAAAAAGCTAATAATTTTTCTTTAAGTCAGGAGAATATCCTTAGAGCCATTACAAACCAGAAGCTGTCAATATCAGGAGTAGATATAGACGAGGAAGCCATGAATCTTGTGCGGTTCCAAAACGCATATAATCTTTCTGCAAAGGTTATATCTGTTATGAATGAGATTTATGACAGATTAATAACGTATATGGGAACATAAAATCGGTTCGTATATTGTTCTTATGGGGATTGGATATTATGTATTGATGTTGGAGGTATAATATGAGAATTACAAACCGTATGATGACAAACAATATGCTCAACAATATAAATAAAAATAAACTTAATGTATCAAAACTGGAAGAGCAATATTCCACCGGTAAAAAGATTCAGAAGCCGTCGGATGATCCTATAGTTACTGTTCGGGCACTTAAGCTTCGGACTAATCTGACTGAGCTTGATCAGTATTATGAGAAGAATATTCCGGATGCAATCTCATGGATGGAGGTTACAGAAAGCTCTCTAACTACTATAAATGATATAATCAGGCAGATTAATACTCTGTGTGTTCAGGGAAGCACAGATACCTTTACAGCAACAAACCGCGCGTCAATTGTTCAGAACTTGGTAGAGCTGAAAGACCAAATTTATCAGGAAGGTAACGCTAATTACGCAGGCAGGTATATTTTCACAGGATATAAGACAGACAGTCCTTTAACTTTCATGGAAGATACCAATCACCTGCAATATGATATAACAGAGAATTTCACCGGTGCCGATATACAGATGATATCCAGAGTATCAGGATCATATGAGCTTAGCGACTATGATGATCCGTCAGTGGATTTTCAAGCTGCTCCAAAGATGGAGAATACATATAGGCTCAAGCTTTCTTATGATAGTCTTGATAACATTATTATTGACAGTATTCGTTATACTAAGCCTGTACCGGGAGAGGAATCAGAGGAACAGCCTTTGTTTACGAATATTAAGATTGTTTCGGCTTATGACCCGGATGCATATGTTCCGGATGATACACCTCCGGGCATTAATTTTATCTTTGAGACCGGAGAATTGATTCTGCACAAAAGCGTTTATGAAGAATTCAGAACAGCAGATAACATTGAATTATCGTACACAAAATCAAACTTTAAGAAGGGTGAGCTTAAACCGGAACACTATTTTAACTGCGTTATGACAGATATTTATAAGCCTGAACAACCGCCAATTAACTTCATAAAAGAAAAGCAGGAGATCAAATATGAAATCAATTACAATCAGAGACTTACCATAAATACAGAAGGATCAGATGCCATATCACACAGTATAGGAAGAGATATAGACGATATTCTTAAGAGCGTGGATGATGTTATTCAGGTTGAAGGAAAAATTGCTGAGGTAGAGAAGAGGCTGGAGGATATAAATCTAACTGAGGATCAGAGACTTCGATACGAGAAGATGCTTGAGCAGATGGAGACTGAGCTTGAGCTGAAAAAAGAGGTTATGCAGAAAACCTTTGAAAGAGGAATAACCAGTTCCAATAAAGAACAGGATCGGGTCAATGTTGCTGTAGCAGACCTTGGCAGCAGGCACTTCAGGTTGAGACTGACAGAGAACAGACTTTCAAGTCAACAGGTGAATTTTAAGGAACTGATGTCAAAGAATGAGGATGTGGATATCGTAGAAGCCTTCATTAATTTTAATGCAGCTCAAGTAATATATAATTCATCACTGTCAGCAGCCTCAAAAGTAGTGCAAAACTCTTTATTGGATTTTCTGTAAGGCTAAAAAATTTGTTGAAAGGGGAACCCTATGTTAGTAAGAACAAAGCATTTTGGGGAAGTTGATCTTAACGAGGATAAAATTATCAACTTTGATCAAGGAATTTTAGGTTTTGAAGATAATAAAAAATATGCTATAATTTATGATAATGAAAGTGGAGAAAGACCTGATATCACATGGTTGCAAAACCTCGAGGAACCGGCTCTTGCCATCCCTGTAATCAGCCCGTTCATTATTAAGCCTGATTACAACCCAACGGTTGAGGATGCACAGCTGTCTTCTCTTGGAGAACTGACTCCGGAGAATTTGGTGGTGCTGGTTTCTGTTACAGTGCCTAATGACATTAAGAAGATTTCAGTGAATCTTAAAGCTCCTTTTGTTATTAATGCAGACACTAAGAAAGGCTGCCAAGTAATAGCAGATAATGCGGATTATGAAGTGAAGCATTATATCTATGAGAAGCTGCAGGCTATTAAGAACGAGAAGGGGGGCAAATAATGTTAGCCCTATCCAGAAAAGTAAATGAATCAATTATGATTGGCAATGATATCGAAATTACGATATTGGAAATCAAAGGAGACCAGATAAAAATCGGTATCAATGCTCCAAAATCAATACCAATCTATCGAAAAGAGCTTTATCTTCAAATATTAGAATCTAATAAAGAGGCTGCTTCCACACAAATAAATGAAGAAGCAATTAAGAAATTATTCGAGTAACCGGTAAATCGGGTTAAGATATAAAGCTTTTATATAAATATGCCGATATATTTATATATTAAAGGGATAGATATGTAATAAGACCGGCCTTAAGACTGTCAAGGATGATATTAAGACGTATTGAAATATTTATATGAGAACACATGGAGGTGTATAAATATGGCTCTAGAAGTAGTTAAGACATCGGCATACCAGAGCAATGCTGGCTCAGCAGCACAAACATATGATGCTGGTGGGTTAAGAAATGCTGATGTCAATTTTGATTTATCAAAAAACCAAGTTTCAACAGGCATGCAACAAATTACAGAAAAAGATGAAAAAGAATCCCCAGTAAGTGAACAGCACATTAAATCTGAGATTTCCAAAGCCAATAAAAGGTTAAAAAAACATAATGTCAGATGCGAATTTGGATATCATGAAGAAACAAAAAGAGTGACTATCAAAGTATTTGACAAGGAAACCGAAGAGATTATTCGGGAGATACCTCCTGAAAAAACATTAGAAATGATAGAGAAGATGTGGGAGCTTGCCGGTTTACTGGTTGACGAGAAAAGATAGGAGGGGAGATCATGGCTATGAGATTGTCCGGATTAATCTCCGGAATGGACACTGAGGCGGTTGTTGCTACATTAATGGAAGCACATAGGCTTAAGACCACGAAGATACAAAACAAGATAACAACCACCGAATGGAAGCAGGAGAAGTGGTCTGCTCTTAATGCCAAGATATATTCTTTATATACGGGATCATTATCTAAGCTCCGTTTGCAAAGCAGCTTTGCCGTCAAGACAGCAACGTCCTCCAATACGAGCAAAATAGAGGTAAAGGCAAGCCCTAACGCACCTGAAGGAACACATTTAATAAAGATTAAGCAGCTTGCCAGTTCACAATTTGTTACCGGAGAAAAGCTTGATACAGATAATAACGGCAACCTGATAAGCATGAATACTAAGCTGGTGGATCTTGGATTTGATGCATCCGAAGGCACCACAATACATATTAAACATGGTGATAAGCAGGTCAATCTTGATGTTAGAGAGAATACAACGGTTGGTAATCTGATTTCTTCTTTGCAGAGTGCAGGCTTAAATGCAAGCTATGATACGGTGCAGAAGCGTTTTTTTATTAGCTCAAAGAACAGTGGTAAGGAGAATACATTTGAGATTACCACCTCATCATCAGAGCAGGTACAGTATAAGAATGCTATCCGTGATTTCATAGGTTACGATTCATTAAGCAGTGCAAATAAAAGCAAAGTAGACGGATACCTTAACTCATATCTTGATAGTGATCTGACGCCCGAGGACAAGAATGCTATAAAGAACAAGCTTTTAGATATAAAGCATCAGCAGGTACGGACAAAGTATATTGATGATTATATATCGAGTGAGGATAATATTGCTGCTGTTACCCCTGAGGTAGTGGCAGAGCTTGAAAAGGATCTCGAAGAAGGCGAAACCATAGATGATGCAGTATTACAAGCTGCAATAAAAGAAAGACTCAGAAAGGATGCAGAAACAGCCGTATCTGCCGAGTATGATGAATGGAGCAGTGGTGAAGCTGAAGCAGGCAATGTATTCCTGTTAGCTGAGAATGAACTTAACACACTACTGACTGATTATGCCGGTGCCAGCAGTGATCCCATCAGTCAGACCGGCAGTCTTGCGAATCTTGGATTAGGAGAAATAACTAAAAATGCTGAAGGTAATATCGAGATTGTCGGTAATCCAAATGCTGTGCTCCTGCAGGCCACTGATGCAATTATAATATATAATGGGGCAGAGCTGACAGGCTCATCCAATAACTTCACCGTTAATGGTCTAACCCTAACCCTAAAGGGAACAACCGCAGGACTCGATACGGCAGGTACCGAGGATGATGAGGTTATAAGTCTGTCTGTAGCAGGCAATACCCAAGCTGTATATGATACTATTAAAGATTTTATAAAGTCATATAATGAGCTTCTTAAGGAAATGAATGATGCGTATCATGCAGATTCATCCAGGGGTTATGACCCCCTGACTGAGGAAGAAAGAGCTGCGATGACGGATGAACAGATAGAAAAATGGGAAGCCAAAATCAAGGACGCACTACTTAGGAGAGACAACACATTAGGCGGTCTAATAAATATTATGCGATCGACTCTTGGAGAAAGTGTAGTTGTAAATGGTAAGACTCTATCACTTTCCAGTATAGGTATTACAACACAGGGTTACGCTGAAAAAGGAATTCTCCATATTGTCGGTGATGAAGACGATGAAGCTGTGTTATCCTTTGAGAACAAGCTTATGGATGCACTTACCAATAATCCGGATGAGGTTATGGGGATAGTGACTAAGCTGGCGGATAAGTTATACAACACGCTAATGGAAAAAATGAAGAGTTCATCATTAAGCAGTGCATTAACTGTCTATAATGATAAAGAAATGGCTAAGACATTATCCAATTACAAAGCAGATCTTGCCAAGATGGAGAAAAAGCTGGCTGATATTGAGGAGAGATATTTCAAACAGTTTGCCGCGATGGAGACTGCCATGGCGAGGATTAACTCACAAAGCTCAGCACTGATGTCTATGCTTGGACTTACCTATAATAATCAATATTAGAATATACAATAATCAGTATTGGATTAGACAGGAGGAAATCATATGGCTGTAAATGCTGCTGCAATATACAAGGATAATAAAATATTAACAGCGACACCTGCAGAGTTGACTCTGATGTTATATGAAGGTGCAATAAAATTCTGCAATATTGCCATCATGTCTTTGGAGA
>DUQV01000171.1 GCA_012837605.1 Clostridiales bacterium
AAATATTATCATATATTTTCATTTAATTAAATAAAATAATTTTAGACCTTTGCAAAGGGGGAATTTCATATTTAGTATTAATTTGTAATCTTCATCGGACGCATCATTTCGTTGTCCTCATGATCCAGCAGGTGACAGTGCCATACATAACCTACTCCGGAGGTCGGATCAAATGAATAATAATTTTCGCCGGGTAATGACAGTCCTTCCTGAACATCCTGCGGTGCATAGCGTACTCTGATATGTGTCACCTGTCCGGGATTTGCTACGATTGTATCCTTCCATCCAATTTCATTTTCCTTAGGCGGAATCGGATCCCCTGTCAGATAGGGTTCTATGGGCACGGTTACAGTCGGATTCTTAAGGGGCAAAGGTCCGTTTAGCTTCTCCCACTCGGCGGTGTATGCTTCCACGTTATAATTCTGACGGCTAACCAACTGAAACTGAACCAGATGCAAATGAATCGGATGAGCACCTGCAGTCATGCCCACAATGAGCCAATCCTCCGTCGAGCCGACTTTCGGGGTCTCCGTCTCCGCAGCAGACCATTCCTGCCCGTTAAGAAGCATCATTACCGGAATTCCGGTAGATCCTGCTATATCATTCAAGGTTACAATCCGTTTCGGCGAATCCTCATGCAAGACAGGTATATAATTTAAGTTGTTCGGAAGCTTCTTAGGTTTAACTGATTTTTCTGCATTTTTAGGTACACTAAACTGCATAATCTGACCAACAGTCTCCGGATCAGCCGGTCCGCCAAACGGAAAGGGTGCCGCCGCGTCATTTAGCAATTGAATACTGCTTCCGGGCTCTATGTCCGAGAAATTCACCAATATATCGGCTCTCTCGGCAGGTGCCAGCAAAAGGGATGTAAGACGTGCCGGATGCTTTAATAATCCTCCGTCAGTTCCTATCTGAGTAAACTTCATTCCATTTGACATCTTAAGATTATAGAATCTTGAATTGGAACCATTCAATATTCTGAAACGGTATTGTCGTCTTTCCACATCAAGGTTTGGCCATACCTTTCCGTTTACAGTAATAACGTCTCCGAAGAAACCTACTGCCCAATACGGATTAACATCAGGTGTAAGCCCTTCGTTAGCAAACAGCAGCGATCCGTCCGTATTGAACATCTTATCCTGAATTACCAGTGGAATCTCATAATCACCACAAGGCAGTTTCAGTCTGTGCTCCGAATACTTCTTCTTATTTACCTTATCATCCCGAAGCAGATAAAATCCCGCAAGCCCTGCATATACATTAAGCCTTGTCATTCCAAGTGCATGGTCATGGTACCACAGTGTTGCAGGCTCCTGAGTGTTGGGATACGTATAAGTTGAGGATACATATCCGGGACCATGCTTTCCGTTATGTGTAAACCACGCATCAGGGTGTCCGTCACTATCCGATTGCACCTCTGCACCATGTAAATGAGTAACCGTAGGAACCGGATACTGGGCATCTGAAAATCCCGGCGGAAAGCCAGGCCAAGGTTTTGGAGGTTCCATGGGCATGTTGTTTGGATTTGCCCAATGCAGGGTAGGATCTACTGCAAGAAAATGAGGCTCCTTAATGCAATTTTTCCAGTTTACCACTACGGGAATGTCACGCTTTGCTTCAAAGGTACTGCCGGGTGAACTGATATGATATCTTAACTTTCCTGTTTTGGGGTCACTTATAATGCCGCCATATCCAAAGACCTTCGTCATGGGATATCCCGGAGGAAGCATCTGCTGATATGTCTGATCAATATATATAGTATAATGATGCTGTATTTGATAGCGGTCTGTCCATCGTTTATCAGTCCTATGTTTGACCTCATAAGGTTCAAATACAGGCGGTTTCTCTAATTTATTCACATACTTCGGAATTGTAAGCGGATCCAGTTTAACAGCTGCAGACATAATAATACCTTCTTTCTAAATGTATTCACAATATAATATGATACATTCGTCAAGAAGGTGTATATTTCGACATTATTCTTATATGCCATGAATAAGCAAAGTTAATCGCTTATCGTGGATTTATAGCTTAACGAATATCGGCTCATGCTCTATAGCCCGAAGCAGCTTATTAAGCACATCCTCCATTCGGAGCTTGATGCTTGAGGTGTTGATACACGGATGACATGTAAGAATATATTGATTAACTATCGACTAATTTATAAATCGAATTCTCCCTGGTTAAAATATTCTCACAAATCATTTCCCTTCTTAAGGTGCAAAAGTCATCATGAAAGTCGGCTATTATTATGTTAACCTCCCGCTCAGTATATTCTCTGCCGGGTTCAAATGCCTTGGCCATCTCCTTTAGCACAATCAGCCTTTTCTTTCTCTGAGCAGGTATATTCTTAAGCTTACCATATTCAAAGAAATTCTCAATTACCTTCTTCCTATAATTATCTTCCCGCTGTTTTTGAAG
Organism: Clostridiales bacterium; assembly: GCA_012837605.1. GTDB lineage: Bacteria > Bacillota > Clostridia > Lachnospirales > Lachnospiraceae > Mobilitalea. The sequence goes on from DUQV01000171.1 coordinate 2,425, forward strand.
GTCGGCTTCGGATGATTCTTCCCTGATTATATCAAGGATAGAGGATTTAAAAATACTTTCATTTATGCTGTAAATGTTATAGTACTGTTCCTTTCTCGACGTGACAGCACCTGACTCCTCAAGCTTCTTGAGGTGAAATGATATGGTCGAAGGTGCCAGGTTAAGTCGTTGTGCCAACAGCTCTACATACATATCCTCATGAACCAGTGATTTTAATATCTGAAGCCTGGACTTGTCAGAGAGGCACTTGAATATTTTAATCGCACTGTCTTCAGTCATGTTATTACCTCCCTAGTTCATCAAACATTGCCAGAAATTTATCCTTAAGTTCTTTTGCCACTGCCAGCTTGTTCTCTTCAATAACCTGCTTGACAGTATCGCCATGCTCAATGGCTTTATCTAAGGATACCTTCCAGTTGGTTGGAATAGTATCAAAGCGAAGCAGATATCCGCCATATATATTAATATTCTTAACTTCTCCCAGATCCTTGCCCTGAAGCTGTTTAATATCATTTAAAAACAATGTTTTGAATATCTCATAGATATTTGCCTTAATCTTCTCCAAATCCGCTTCATCCTTGCGGTCATCTGCTTTATATTGCTTGTGCAGATTATTATGTTCGGTTATCTTTTCATCAATATAGTTAAGATATTGTTCTTCTAACTTTCTCATAAAAATGACCTTCCTTTAATTAATAATACATATGATGTCTTAACTATATCATTGAAATTAAAATATGTCAATCTGTTTTTATATGTATCTAATTAGATGGTGCTATTATAGATAGTTATCGATACAATCATTTGCAGCTTCATTGCTAATGAACACCATCTGGTTTAAATTAATAAAATAATATTTTGACTAAAACACAACAAAGAATCGATGCTGTTCTATAGCAATAATATCAGACAGCATCGATTTTTATAAAATTGCTTTTTACTTCGAGATTGTATCTTTGTACATCTATACTTTGACAACATTTATTGGAGAGTTATTAATAAAGGCTTCAAGATTTGCGACTGCCATATCCATAAGCCTTTTTCTGCTTTCCTTAGGAGCCCATGCAATATGAGGAGTAATAATTATATTAGGTGCAGAAAGCAATGGATTTTCCTCTTCTATCGGTTCTTTTGAAACCACATCAACGGCAGCATAGGACACCTTACCGCTTATAAGTGCATCCTTTAGATCCTCCTCGACTATCAATAATCCTCGGGAGGTATTAACAATTATAACGCCGTCCTTCATTTTGGCAATTGATTTCTTGTTTATAATTCCTTGAGTTGAAGGAAACAATGGGCAGTGAAGCGAGATTATATCCGAATTCTTATACAAATCATCAAGCGAAACAAATTGTATGTTCTCATGGTTATGTATAACATCTTGTTTAGTATCGTAAGCAAGTACCTTCATTCCAAATGCTATTGCTAATTTAGCTACTGCTTGACCAATACGCCCAAAACCGATAATACCCATCGTTTTACCTGCCAGCTCAATTAAAGGGTAATCCCAGAAGCAAAAATCACCTCTCCTCTTCCATTCACCATTTTTTACTGCATTGCTGTGGTGTGCTGCATGATGACAAATCTCAAGAAGAAGTGCAAACACAAATTGAGCTACAGCTTGTGTCCCATATTCCGGAACATTTGTTACAATAATGCCTTTTTCTTGTGCTGCAGCTATATCTACTACATTATAGCCTGTTGCTAAAACTCCGATATAGCGTATTCCGGGACAAGCATTCATTACTTCTCTTGATATAGGTGTTTTATTAGTAATAACAATATTAGCATCACCTATATGTTTTATTACAGACGTTGCATCAGTAGGTATCCTGTCATAAACGACTAGATTACCTAATTTTTCAAAACCTTCCCAGCTTAAATCTCCCGGATTTTCAGTATAACCGTCTAAAACTACAATCTTCATATTTAGATTTATCACTCCTTGAGCTTTAATAATATTTTTTAACGTTCCTCTACCTTTTAGACTTTATGCCATGCCTGATTTAAGACTCTTTTTGCATTAGCAATCACAACATCCGAATCCTCATCTCCATATGGCTTCACCTCAAAGCTTACAATAGGAGGATTTTTCTCATTCAAAAATCCGATACCCTTTAAAACTTTTAAAAACTCCACCAGTTCGTCCACATCATTTTCACTGTTCGGAAATCCAAATCGGGGATGAACATCTCCATATGCAGCATATGAAGGATCTTTGACAACCGCATTTCCCATATGAGCATGGATTATATAATCTTTTATCGGTATCAAGGATTGTTCAGGGGTCTCTCTTACCAACGGAAGATGACTTAAATCTACCATGAGACCAAAATTATTATATTTTTTTGTTATATCTTCGGCAAATCTTTTAGCCAGTTCCACCGGTCCGATCAGGCTCTTTTTGTCAATATCATAATCAAATATTTCAAGTGCCACCCGCATATTTCCTTTGGATTTTGCATAAGCACACAACTCCTCTGTTGATTTAACAAGTGCCTGATAAGCCTGCTCTTTTTTATCTTCACTATATTTACCGCTTAGAAAAGCAAACCCGACAGCGCCCATTTCATATGCTTCATCTATACTCTCTAATAGTAATTGGACTGCCTTAAGTCTGCCTTCTTCATCTGTGTCATTTATGTTTAGTCCTGCTGCAAGCAGCCTAGGCTGAGCACAATAAGCAATAGTCATATGGGATGTATCAAGCAGTTTTTTTACTTGGCTTCTTACTTTATTATCCTTGATATGTGTTATTTCAATTGCATCAAAATAATAATCTGCTGCAATTTTTCGGATTGTTTCATAAATTGGACCCTCTCCATTCATAGTCGAGGGATATGCCATAAAATGAATCAAACCCACTTTCATATACTTTCGCATAGTTTCTACCATACTTATCACTCCTTTGATCTTTTGTACCGGCAGCAGTACTTATATATTTCCCGGAAGCTGTTGTGTGTATTTTATTATATCATCAAATCTGTTAACTTCCTATATATAAGCATATTATAATATTTTAATTAAGAAAATCAGACGGCAGATGGGGTGGATAATTAGAACCAATCAATATGTTGAACCAGCCGGTCGGTTTTATGTCCCGGCATATTTTTTGGCTACATTTTTGGCTACACAATCAAAAAAATAAGGTTTTGGCAATCTTTGTCAATCGCCAAAACCTTTGATTTTACGGTTCTATAATAAATGTTGGGGTATGTGAAATACATACTTCCAACATTTTATTTTATATATTAAAATGCATCTATACGAAAGCCTCTTAACTAGTGCCTGTCACCACAACATACACATTATAAGGAG
>DUQV01000172.1 GCA_012837605.1 Clostridiales bacterium
ACCTCATATACCTCCCATACGTTTATATTCGTTCAAATATATTATATGGGAAGAGTTGGTAAAGGTGGTACACTTTTTGATTGGCAAGCCTGTTTTATTGGTACATATTTAGTTTAGCATCTGCAGTATTTGATTTTGATAATCAATTGGCAGTTCTTTGTTATACAGTTCGTATAATTTTATTATCCAAGGCTGTATTCCGTCTCTGCTTGCGTGTTCACAGAACTGGCGGCAAAAGATGTATCATGTATTGTCATTAATGATAAAATACATACAAGAGTTAAAATAAAAAATTTTTTTGACATAAAATCCCTCCTTGATAATACATAATATAAGTGTTTGTCCTGTACTTATAAAACGTATGAAAAAAAGTTTTCCCTACAAAAAAAATAAAAAAATGTTAAAGATACACAATTGCTTGTCCGCACTTGACTTGCTTAATATAGCCAAGTATAATTAACCTAATTAATATGGTATATTCTGTTATTTCGTTATGAAAATATGAAATAGAAAAATGTGCAAAGAAAGGCGGGAACCTCTAGCTTTTTGTATCGAATTTATGCTGACATCAAATAGGTAAAGTCGAATACGGCAGTATTCAAGATATAGCAGCCCGTAAGCTTATTAAAGTTTTGGTCAGAGGGTATTTTTGCAAATACAAGAATGAATGATTAGGTTGTTAACATATTCTATCAAAGCTTTCGAATTGGCATTATAAGTTGGCAAATAAATGGAAAGGTGTGAGGTTACATATGAAATCATTCAAGGAACGTGCGAAGGAACTGGTAAGCAGGATGACACTGGCGGAGAAAATATCGCAGATGCGATATGATGCTCCTGCGATAGAGAGACTGGGGATACCGGCTTATAATTGGTGGAACGAGTGCCTGCACGGTGTTGCACGATCGGGGGCTGCGACTGTATTTCCGCAGGCAATTGCCATGGCGGCAAGCTTTGATACGGAGCTTATGCATGAGGTGGCAAATTCGATATCGGATGAAGCCAGAGCAAAATATAATGAATATAAAAAGTTCGGCAGTACTTTAATATATCAAGGGTTAACATTTTGGTCACCCAATATAAATATATTCCGGGATCCACGATGGGGACGCGGACATGAGACTTACGGAGAGGATCCGTATCTGACAGGAGAGATGGCGGTATCTTTTATCAAGGGACTTCAAGGAGACGGTAAATACAGGAAGGTTGATGCCACTATAAAACATTATGCAGTACATAGTGGACCTGAAGGTAAAAGACACAGCTTTGATGCAAGGGTTAGTGAAGAGGATCTATATGAAACTTACCTCTGGGCTTTCAAATATTGCATAGACAATGCCAAGCCATCTGCCGTTATGGGAGCTTACAATCGGATAAACGGTGAACCGGCCTGTGCAAGCAAGACTTATTTGAAGGAGGTTTTGTTTGACGAATTTGGTTTTGACGGATATGTGGTGTCCGACTGCGGAGCCATCTGCGATATAAATGACAATCATAAAGTAACTTCAAATTATGCAGAAAGTGCAGCCCTTGCGGTTAACAACGGATGCCATTTAAATTGCGGTGATGCTTATAAATGGCTGAAAACAGCCGCAGCATCAAATCTTATCAGTGAAGAGACAATTACAGAGGCTGTTGAACGGCTTTTCGAAGCAAGATTCCGCTTAGGGATGTTTGATGATGATTGTGAGTATGACAATATTCCTTACGAGGCTGTTGAATGTGAAAAGCACCGGGAAATAAACCGGAGGATGGCAGCAGAAAGCATGGTATTATTAAAGAACGACGGAATTCTTCCGCTAGATTCGAACAAGACAATTGCGGTAATTGGTCCGAATGCGGATGACAAATCCGTATTATTAGGCAATTATAATGGTACACCAAGCAGATATGCCACTCTTCTTAAGGGAATACAGGACAGTGCCGAAGCAAAGGTAATATATGCGAGAGGCTGTGACATTTTCAGAGATACGAATAACAGCTGGGAGGAGAACCCGACCAGGGAAGCAATTATTGCTGCACAAAAAAGCGATGTTGTCATACTTTGCATGGGTCTTAATCCCTCGATGGAAGGTGAAGAGGGAGATGCCTATAATGGAAGCCTGAGCGGGGATAAGGCCGATATTGAGCTGCCAATGTCACAGAGAAGATTATATGAGGAAATTAAGAAGGTTGGAAAACCGATAGTGTTTGTTAATGTATCGGGAAGCTGTATCAATTTGTCCGATCAGAACAAGAACTGCAATGCGGTTATACAGTGCTTTTATCCGGGAGCCGAGGGTGGAAATGCGCTTGCCGATGTTTTATTTGGCAGAGTAAATCCCAGCGGACGCCTTCCGGTGACATTCTATAAATCGACAGATGATTTGCCGCCGTTTGAAGACTATTCAATGGGAAACCGTACTTACCGTTTCTTTAAGGGAGATGTTGTTTATCCTTTCGGATACGGCTTGTCATACAGCACCTTCGAATATCAGGACGATGAGACACACGACGGGAAAATGACCCTGACGGTGAAAAATACAGGAAATTACGACGGGAAAGTTGTAGTTAAGGTTTATGATTCGTCTAAGACCAAGAGACTTATCGGATTTACAAAGGTTTTTATTGAAAAATCCGCAAGTAAGCAGGTTGAAGTGAAGCTGCTGTATGCACCGGAAAAATATATAATAGAATTGTGATAAATAAGAGGGAGTGTTTCAAAATAATATAAACAGCACAGTTAAGGAAAC
>DUQV01000173.1 GCA_012837605.1 Clostridiales bacterium
ATAATAAATTTATCAATAGCATGCTTAAGTTCAAGTGCCTGATCCTTCAAGTCATTGGACTGTGCTTCCAGAGTCTCTACAGATGTCACCTGTCTACCTACTGTTGAAGCAACATCCTCTGAAGATGCTACGGTTTCCTGAGAAACAGCGGCAATATTTCTAATCAGATCCAGAATACCATCCTTTGAAACCATAATATCCTGCATATTCTCCATGATGTGATTCATCTTACTCATAAGGTTATCCATATGAATATCGATATCGCCGAACAAATTAACCGTATTATTAAGAGAATCCGCTTGGGTTTTCAGCATATCATTAGCAGTGTCTGCTAAAGCTGAGGTTTTCTTTGTCATGTTCTGTATTGACACAACCATGTGTTCAATACTTTTTACGGAGTTCATCGATTGCTCAGCCAGCTTTCTTATCTCAACAGCAATGACTGCAAATCCTCTGCCTGAATCTCCTGATCTGACAGCTTCGATCGAAGCATTAAGGGACAGTAATTCAGTTGTAGAAGCTATCTCATTTATAGTCTCAACAACCGTACCAATATTCTTTGACTGCTCCTGCAGCTGCTTAATGTCGGTAATGATATCCTGTGTAATCTCCGCTGTTGAAGTAACCTGTTTCATTAGCTCATTGACAATATCCTTACCGTTTCTAACAGTAGCTTGAGTATTGTCCGCCAAATCATCAACTGCCCTTGTATCTTCATAGGCCTCATTAATCTGCTCTGCAAAATTAGACATCTGCGAATAGCTTTTTTCAATATCCAGTCTCTGGTCATTAATTCCCTGTTCCATAAGCTTCGTAATTTCATATATACCATTAACAGCATCCAGTATCTCCGAAGACGCTACCGATACGTTCACTGCTGCATTAGTAACCCTATTGGAGAAGTTTGCCATATCCGAGACCAGACCTTGGATGTTCTCCAGCATTTTATCCAAATCATTTGCCAGATCACCGAACTCATCTGTTCTGTTTGTATTTAGTCTCAACGTCAAGCTACCATTTGCAACCTGTTGGAATGACTTTGAAAACTTGTCAATAATGATTCTTATATCATTTGTAAAATATAATCCAATTAAGATTGCAATTAAACATGCTATGACCACTATGACAATAATAGCGGTTTTTATCATGCTGAGATTACTGTATATGGCATTCTCCGGAATAATCGTATATAGCATAGCACCGGTATTGCCTATCTTGGAATATACAAACAGACTGTTTGCACCCCTATAATTAATATAATCATATCCGTGCTGAGCTTCACCGGTATAAGCTTTCTTATAAAACCCCTGATTGAAAACATCGGGCAGCTTTTCTTTTTCTTTCTGACTGATTCCTTTTCCGGTTACCACAGTCTCCCTGCCGTCAATCGTAACAAATGCCACAATAGCATCATCATTGGAAATAGAGTTCTGTAAGGCATTCATCACTTCAGTCAGATTAAGGTCTAATATTATGTATCCTTCTCCTTTTGAGAATGTTCTGACACATGTGGCTGCGTAATAATCATCACTGGCACCAAGACTTTCGTCTATAGAGTCGTGAAATCCTATCCAAGCCGACTTTCTTCCTCCTATTGATGTGGCCACCTCATTCCATACTGCTATATTATCTGATGTATGGAAGGTTTGATACGTATCGGTTTTGGGCTCATTCAACAAGGTGGATATAGGCAGACCTGCTTTACCAAGGACATATATATTATATATTCCGTCGGTGCTTTGCACCATATTTGCTATTGTATTCTTTACATTAGTACTGTAAGTCTTAAGTTCTACTTCACTGTACTTTCCATAATATGTGTAATAATAAATCAGGTCATTGTTATTGGCAATCTGAGATGATTTTGCTTCAATATCCTTCATCAGCAGGTTAAAATATAAAGAGCTGTTTTCCATGTTGCCAAGCGTGGTTTCTTCGTAATTCATAATTATTGTTGATTTGGCTCTGCTATATGATACAATTCCAACAA
>DUQV01000023.1 GCA_012837605.1 Clostridiales bacterium
AACATTCTTTACTGAATAATGACCCGACTAATGATATAAATAATTTTCGCCAAAAAATACCGCTTATTACTATTTATACGGGATAGGCACTGTTAACAGTATCCGCTTCCGTTACATCAATTCCGGTTTTTTGTGCCTGACGATATTTGAAGAAGTCCATTGCTACCTGAGGGAATAAAGCATAGGATAATACATCTTCGTCCTGTTCCTTCCATTCGGCAATCTCGGCTTCTATCTTGTGAAGTTCAGGCTCAAGCAAATCTGCCGGTCTGCAGGTAATAGGCTTCTCATCACCGATAACCTTCTTCTGCACTTCGGGATTAAACGGTTTTGCAGTCTTTCCGTATTGTCCTGAAAGAAGTGCCTTTGATTCTTTTGTAACCATCTTATAGCGTTCTCCGGCAAGTACATTTAAAACTGCCTGAGTACCGACTATCTGGCTTGAAGGTGTAACCAGAGGCGGCTCGCCAAAGTCCTTACGAACTCTCGGTATCTCTTCCAAAACTTCGTAATATTTATCCTCAGCCTTTTGCTCCTTAAGCTGTGATACCAGATTAGACAGCATTCCTCCCGGAACCTGATATAACAATGTCTTAATATCAACTCCCATAACTTTGGGATTGAGTATACCTATTTCTAAGGCTTTATCTCTGATAGGACGGAAATAATCAGCGATTTCAGCCAGAAGCTTCTGATCAAAGCCTGTGTCATAAGGAGTGCCTTTAAAGGTCTCAACAAGAACCTCAGTAGCCGGCTGGCTTGTTCCCATTGCAAATGGTGACATTGCGGTATCTATAATATCGCAGCCTGCTTCAACAGCCTTCATATAGGTCATGGCAGCAACACCGCTTGTATAGTGGGTATGAAGATCGATAGGTATCTTTACAGCTTTTTTAAGAGCTGTCACTAATTCGGTTGCGGCATATGGAACCAATAATCCTGCCATATCCTTAATACATATCGATGCAGCTCCAAGTGATTCAATATCCTTTGCAAGCTTAACATAATAATCAATTGTATATGCATCTCCAAGTGTATAGCATACTGCAATCTGAGCATGTCCGTTTTCTTTATTTGTAGCATTTACTGCACATTCAAGGTTTCTTATATCATTTAAGGCATCGAATATACGGATTATATCGATACCGTTAGCCAATGATTTCTGAACAAAATACTCTACAACATCATCGGCATAATGACGATATCCCAATATATTCTGTCCTCTGAAAAGCATCTGAAGCTTCGTGTTTTTGAAGCCTTCTCTTATTTTTCTTAATCTATGCCAAGGATCTTCCTTAAGAAAGCGCAGTGAAGCATCGAATGTAGCTCCACCCCAGCATTCTACGGAATGGTAGCCTACTTTATCCATCTTCTCCAATATCGGCAGCATCTCTTCGGTAGACATTCTTGTGGCTATCAAGGACTGATGTGCGTCACGAAGGATGGTTTCTGTTATTTTTACAGGTCTTTTTGCTTGTTCAGCCATTCTTATACCTCCTAATTGTAATGAATATACACCAAATATATATTGGATTTGCATTGAAATATATAAAATATATTATATAAGGAATTTTAGCCAAAAACAGATAAGAACACTCCGGCTGCTACAGCTGTACCTATTACACCTGCAACATTAGGTCCCATTGCATGCATCAGTAAGAAGTTCGAAGGATCTGCTTCCGCACCTACCTTCTGTGATACTCTTGCTGCCATCGGTACCGCAGAGACACCTGCAGAGCCAATCAGCGGATTAATCTTTCCGCCGCTTAACTTGCACATAATCTTACCAAACAAAACACCACTGGCAGTACCAAATGCAAAGGCTATCAGACCAAGTAAAACAATTTTTAAAGTATTCCAGTTAAGAAATGCCTCCGCACTGGTAGTTGCACCGACTGAGGTCCCCAAAAGGATTACAACAATATACATTAATGCATTGGATGAAACTTCAGTTAATTGACGGACAACACCGCTTTCACGAAACAGGTTGCCAAGCATCAGCATACCAACTAGTGGTGCAGTATCAGGTAAAATAAGTACAACAACTATAGTTACAACAATTGGGAATAATATCTTTTCCAACTTAGATACCGGTCT
>DUQV01000174.1 GCA_012837605.1 Clostridiales bacterium
ATGTCGAGGATGAACCCGGATGGATAACTTTCCAATAATATACCAGAAATGGAGACAAAGGCTTTATAACGTGGCTTTTTTAATTGCATGTTTTACATTGATTCTGGAGATAATCATATCTTATCTTATGATTAAATATCTTCCGGAGATGATTGCTGCACCCTTGCCGGAGTATATTGTGCTATATATTATTATTCCCTCGACAAGCTATTTTCTGTTGGTTATACTGGGCAGAGCAATGGATATAAGCAAAAAAATATCCGAAAAAGCAAAGAACTATATCTCCGTATTCGTTATAACCTTTCAGATATTTATTATTGCTTATGTACATAATGTTTTTATGTTTACCGGTATTCTTTTTATTATACCCATAATATTAACATTGATTTATAGCGACAAGGTATTGACAAATATAATAACAGTTGTCTCTATAGGATTAATGTTTATTGCTACTGTAATTAATACGTCTATTGCTTATCCTGACGATTTTTTTCATGATATAAAAGTATTTATAAGCTTTATATTAATTGTTGGCAGCTCTGTCATGACCAATCTTCTGGCTGATATTGAAAAAGACAAAAACAGCATTATTAAAGACAGTATATTTAAGCAGCTGCAGCTTGAAGAGCTGATAAAATGTGATCCTTTAACCGGATTATATAATATTTCAAGCTTTTACAGCTCATTAGACAAGGCCATCCGAAAAAATAAAGCCCCTTTATGCATTGCGGTCGTAGATATCGATAACTTTAAGATTGTAAACGACACATGGGGACATGAAAAAGCCAATGAGGTGCTTATATATATCGCTGCACAATTACAATATTGCTGCGGTATTCGTGGTCATGTCTTCAGATATGGTGGTGAAGAATTTGCTATTGTTTTTACTAATACTTCCCCCTCCGAGGCAAAAGCCATGCTGGAAACGGCAAAGAAAAATATTTATAACCATGATTTCGCTGCTAATCCAAAGCTGCAAATCACCTTTAGTTGCGGTATAGCTGCTTATCCCTCACCTAATTATAATGCACATGAATTTTTCCAATTGGCTGATAGGATAATGTATCAGGCTAAGTTCTCCGGTAAGAATAAGATACTTATTGGGACACCTTCTTCCGTTGCTATAGACAACTAAGAATTCTACAAACCAAAAACTATTACCTTTCATGCAGAATGGAGGAATTTATGAAACCCAGGAACACAAGGATTTGCATTTATCTCATAGTACTTATCTTAATATCATTGTCTTTTATGACCTGCAATAAGAAGGAAGAAGAAACAGATGCACCCGTTAATGCAGTAGAATCACAACCCGATGACGAAGATGCTTCAGCCCCGTTATTAGGTGATATGAAACAAAGCGGTAGAATACGCAAAGACCTTACATCTCTTGAAGTAACCAAGCTTATGGGAAATGGCATTAATCTTGGCAATACTATGGAGGCATACGGTCGTAAGGTGCTTGGAATTACTGCTGAGGTTTCAAAATATGAAACTCTGTGGGGGCAGCCGGTTACTACACAGGAAATGATTGATAAAATGAAAGAAGCCGGATTTGACACCTTAAGAGTTCCTGTTGCTTGGACTAATACCATGGATTTTGAAAACGGTGATTATACAATAAGCGGCAGATATCTTGACCGTGTTGAAGAGATAATTAATTATGGGCTTAATGCGGGAATGTATGTAATAATAAATGACCACTGGGACGGCGGTTGGTGGGGAATGTTTGGCTCTGCCACGCAAAAGGTTCGGGATTCCGCAATGAATCTATATATATCCATGTGGACTCAGATTGCAGAAAGATATAAACACTATTCCGATTATCTGATATTCGAATCTGCCAATGAAGAGCTTGGCAGCAGACTTAATGACAGAGACTATGCACCTGATTCGGGTATATTGTCTGAGGACGAATGTTATGAGCTTACCAATAAAATTAACCAGACCTTTGTAGATACGGTAAGAAGTACAGGCGGCAATAATGAGTATCGTTTCTTACTTATAGCAGGCTATAATACCGATATTGAAAAAACATGTGATGACCGCTTTAAAATGCCTACCGATACAGTAAAAGACAAGCTGCTTCTTTCAGTTCATTACTATACACCGTGGGGATATTGTGGTAATCCCAGTCTTTCAAATTGGGGCTCAGTTAAAGATTATAATCAGCAAAATGAACTTCTTGCCTTAATGACCAAGTTTACCGATCAAGGCTATGGAGTAGTTCTGGGTGAATATCATGTTGCTCTGACTGAAGACGGTTCAGTCAAAAAAAATGCTGTAAACTTCTTTAACAATTTTCTGAACAATTGTGACAGGTACGGTTATGTTCCTGTATTATGGGATTGTAGTACTTACTTTGTCAGACGTGATCTTGGTATATTTGATAAGAGTATTGCAGAGCTTTTCAAAAACCGCAGCTTAAGTGCTCAATCATCCATGACAGATGAAGAAATAATTGAAACGGCTATAAGTGAGATGGACAAAGCACTTACAGAAGCTGCTGATTACGTTGAAGATACATCATATATTGATTCATTAAATCCTGATACGGCAATTGCATGGATTATGTTTAACAGTGGTGATTGGGCAGTCATGTACAGTGTAGGCGATCAGTACGATCCCGGTGCAAAATCAGACGGTCTTGTTCCTACGGATGTTGAGATAACCGGAGAAGGCACATACACTGTCGGCTTAGACTTTACAGGCACTTATTCCGGATTTGCCAACGGTACGGCATTCTCAGCCTTAGGTATCAGTAACGGAGAATTACTCTATCCCGGTTATATCATAGATATTACTGAAATACTGATTAATGATGAGCCGTACACTATGGTCGGAAAGCCATATACCACTTCTGATGACGGCATATGTACCCGCGTAAATCTATATAACGGTTGGGTAAATAAAGTTCCTGAAGAAGCCCGTACGTTAGATGGAGACACCTCAGATGTATCACCTACAATACTTGACCCGACAAAACTGGGCGAAATAAGAACGCTTACTGTAACATTTAATTACGTTCCCGGAAATAATTAATACCGACATTATTTATAAATATATTATCGGAAATCAGGTATGATTATCATACCTGATTTCTGATAATATATTTTACCCCTCAGATAACGTATGTTGAAAATTATACTGATTTTTTCTTAATTCTTTGATAATTCGCCACTTGTAAAACGTTTAACCTATATGTATAATAATATATAGATAATCCAGTGAGCGAAGGAGATATTATTATGGCTAACCTGAAAGATATAGCAGCGCGTGCTAATGTGTCTGTAGCTACGGTATCAAAAGTCTTAAACGGTTTGGGTGGTTCCAGTCAGGAAACAACTGAGCTTATACTGTCTATTGCAAAAGAACTCAACTACAGACCTAATCTTATTGCCAGGAATCTGAAAAAGCAGAATAATAAATCAATTGGAATTATTACTGAGGATATTACGGTCTTTAATACTCCTCCTATAGTTGACGGGATCGGGGCTTATTGTGAGGACAGAGGATATCATTATTTCCAAGAGAATCTGCGTCTTAACCGTCTTGGAATTGACCCTGTTCTCAATAAGGATGAATATGAGAAAATAGTTAATGATGCCGTAGATTTTATGATGTCGATGCAGGTTAACGGTCTTTTATATATAGGCAGTCACAGCCATAAGGTACTGTCAATACCTGCAACTAAGGACACGCATTTTGTATGTGCTTATTGCAGCAGTACAGATTCTTCTGTAATATCAGTATTATATGATGACAAAAAAGCCGGATATGATGTTGCTAAGTATTTAATAGATGCAGGGCATAAATCTATAGGAGTTATAACCGGACCTGCTGAAAGTATTCATACCATGAACCGTCTTGCGGGATTCCAGGAAGCACTGTATGATTACGGAATTCCATATAATCCAAGACTGACCGTACAAGGCGACTGGAACAGAGATTCCGGCTACCTGCTTACTGAACAGCTGCTTAAAAATGATATTACAGCCATTGTATCCCAAAATGACCTTATGGCAATAGGTATTATAGATTACTGCAATACGAATAATATTGCAGTTGGTCGTGACTTGGCATTAATAGGATTTGATAACAGAGAAGTAAGTACCGTATGTCGTCCGACCCTTACAACCGTAGAAATACCTTTATTTGAAATCGGACAGACTGCAGCTGAAATCTTAATAGATAAAATCGAAGACAGACCTATCGATAAAACCGGTGATGTGCTGCTGGACTGCACAATCATTGAGCGGGAATCAACCATGAGAATTTAAAAAGACCGACATCCAAAAGTAAAATGACGGTCTTATATGATATACATATTATGATACTGTAAATATCCTTATGTTGTCGGAAAGGTCCTCTGCATTCCTACCTAATTCCTCAGCAGATTTTTTAAGAATATAGGCCAGCTCCAGCTGTCTTTCAACTGTTCTTTGCATTTCTGTTGCGGAAGATGCCGTCTCTTCAAGAGTTGCTGTTATATTTGCCATCGAATCCATCGTTATATTTTTCTTCTTCTCCATTATTCTTACGCTGTTAATTATCTGTTCAAATTTTTCTGCCAATTCGTCTACATTTCTGCTAATACTTTCATAGGCTTTAATACTCTCTCCCAATGCATCTTTTTGTTTATATATGCTTGTTTCGGCAGTTATTGCATTTTTAGTTGTTATTGACGTCTGTTTCTGAATCTCCGATGCTATTTTATTAATTTCATTTGCAGAGGTAGAGCTTATATTAGCCAGTTTTCTTATTTCCTGAGCAACAACCTCAAAGCCTCTTCCGGCATGTCCTGCTCTTGCAGCTTCTATAGAAGCATTAAGTGAAAGCAGCTTTGTCTGTTCAGCAATATCATTTATTGTTTTAACGATTTCAGATATATATTTTAAATCCTTCTCAAGGTTTTGAATATCTTTTGCAACTGTCTGAGTCATTGTATTAGTGATGTTTGAAGTTTCACTCAGGGTGTTAATTATATCCATACTATAGTTTGCCATTTCCTGAGTATTCTTAACCAGAGCTTCTATCATCTCTGTATATGTATATGTATGAGATATCTGCTCTCCCAATTCACTCATTTGAATCGAACAGTTAGAAGCCTGTTCTGCCTGATCATTAATACCGGCATCAATGTCTTTCACAGCTTCATTAATCCCTTGGGCAGATTCTACTATACTGTCTGACTGCTTGTTCAATTCATTCGCTGACGCTGCAACTTCAGTACTGACATTTCCTGCCTTACGAATTAACTCACTCATGCTGTCAACCATCATATTAATGGCTCTTCCTAAGTGTCTGAACTCATCCTCACTCTTAACATCAATTTTTTCAGTCAGATTTCCGCTTGCTACGCTTTGCAGAATTCGGTTTACTTTAAATATGGAACCACTTATACCCCTGGAAATAAGCACAGCACAAACGATTGAAATCAAAGCCGATGCAGCAGCAAGAGTTCCTGTTGTCTTTTTTACAACATTGGCAGTAGACAGTATCTCCGATTTTGGTATCATGGCAAATACAGTCGAACCGCTCTCTTTAATACCTGAGTATACAAACAGATACTCCTGTCCGTAGTAATTAACATAATCCAATCCTCTGATTCTGCCGTCTTCACCACTTGCACTGAATTGAATGCCAAAATCAGAAACATTAAATTCTTCAGTATCACTTCCAATAACTATTTCATTTCCGTCTGTGGCTACAAATCCTATAATGCTTCCGTCGGGCAGCTCATTTTTTGACATAGTCTCTTCAATAAAGCTTTTTGAAATGTCGATCATCACAAGTCCAAGCTTCTCACCATTAGTATTATAAAAATAACTAATATATGCCAATCCCAGATCCCTCGGGACTTTAAACAAACTGGCTTCCACTACGTCATAAAAATCATCATGGTTACCTATCCAACCCTCGTCTGAACCGGATTCTATAAATGATTTGACAGAACCTACTTCAGCTATCTCATCATAGGTGGCAGATATCTTTCCCATTGTAGATGTCCACGATCCCTTATTACCGGTAATATATACTTCCGATATAAATTTGCTTGTCAACTGTAATTGAACAATCGAATCCGTAATACTTCTCTCTGCATTGATTTTATCAGAAACAGAATCGTCATACTTACCTGCATAGTAATCAATCAGGCTTCTGTCCAGTACAAAATCTCTTGCTGATGATTTCTGTGTACTAAATACGATTGATAAGTATTCACCCATGAAATCCAGCGTATTCATGGTTAAAGATTCACTGCTCTCAATAATAGATTTTGCGAATCTGTTATAAGACACAGTACCAAGAATTATTATCAACAGTACCGATATCAAAAAAGCACCGATTATTTTTGCCCGGATACTTTTATATGGTTTCACTTTGTCAACATTATTACTGTTAATCACAGGTTTTTTCATTAATTTTAAATTTAGTGCTTTCATCTTTTTCATAAGGATTACCCTCTTTTTTGGCTATGAATATTACTAATTTTTCATACCCGTCATAACAATACCTTCAACGAAATATTTCTGACCGATAAGGTAGAATATTACACCCGGTGCAAATGACATACAAGTCGCTGCCATCGTTAACGACCAGTCAGCCTTTAGTGCACCTCTGAAATTAGTAAGTCCTATTGCAATAGTGGTTTTTGCTTCGGAATTTATGTATACCGTCTGTTGAAGCAGGTCATTCCATAAACCGATAAAAATCAGCAAAGCAACAACAATCATAGCAGGTTTAATTGCAGGCACAATAATATTTGTTAAAATACGAAATCTTCCTGCACCATCTATAGTAGCAGCCTCGTCCAGTTCACGAGGTACAGTCATTATAAATTGTCGAATCAGAAAAATATTGAACGCACCGCCACCGGTGAAATACGGAAGAATCATCGGCAGGTAGCTGTCCACAAGCCCCAGTCCCTTGGTCCACATAATGTAAAGAGGTATAAGTGTAACCATTGTCGGTAGAAGCATCGAGCCAACACAAAGTGAGAATATGAATTTCTTGCCCCTAAAGCGAAGCCTTGCAAATGCATATCCGCAAATCGTTGCCGTTAACGTTCCTCCTATTACAGAGGGTACAATAATAGTCATAGTATTAAAGAAGTACTTCCAAAAATCAAATTCCTCCAATGTTTTCGTATAGTTTGAGATTCTGAATTTACTTGGGAAAAACAACGGAGGATATTTGTATATCTCCGCATTCGACATTAAGGAAGTTCTGAATATCCACCAAATCGGAAAAAGTACAGCAAATGCCATAATTATGATTATTATGAGAGATATTAAGGATACTGCCATTTCCTTACGTTTTCGACTTTTAAACAGGTTCTTTTCTTTATGTTTCATATTAGTCGCCTCCCTCATAAAAAATCCATGCTTTCGATGTGGCAAATAATATACCGGTAAATATGGCTATTATCAAAAAGAAGATAAATGATATTGCACAGGCATACCCGATTTGATTGCTAAGAAAGGCATATCTGTACATGAGATATGTCATAAACATTGACGCATTTCCGGGCCCTCCGTTAGTTATGGATAATGCAGGTACTACAATCTGCATATTCGTCACAAGACTCATCAGCAAATTATAAAAAATAATCGGTGTCATACATGGTATGGTTATGTGGCGAAAACGCTGCCATGAATTTGCTCCGTCGATCTCAGCAGCTTCGTGATAAATACGTGGTACATTCTGCAGACCCGCCAAAAATATTACAATCAGATTCCCGGATAACCATACGGATATTACTGCCAGCGAAGGAACAACCAATTTGGAACTGGCCAAAAACTGTACTCTGTTGAGCCCTATTTTTGTTAACAAATAATTGAACAGACCAAAATTGGTTTCATATAACCATGACCAACCGATATATACGGCTGTTGCAGGCAATACGTACGGTACATAGAATATTGCTCTGAAAAATCCCCTTGCCGGTATCTTTCTGTTTAGCAACATAGCTATAAACAAAGAATAAATCATGCTTCCCAACACTGCTATTAAAGAAAAATAAACTGTCACCTTGATTGAATCGATAAAAAAGTGGTCTCTGGTAAAAAGCTTGATATAATTATCCAGACCATTAAACCTTGGTGCCGATATTCCCTTCCATTCAAAAAAGCTTATCCCAAATACGCCTAATAAGGGTAGATAAGTAATAAAAGTCAAACCCATAAAAGCAGGAATAAGATAAAGATACGCGGTTCTTTCTTCTTTGATACTCATACGCGAACGGCGTCGCTTAGACTTTTTAAATAATATGCTCATAATAATACCTCTAAGTCTTATTTATAGGTGGTCACATTTTTTATATGAAAAGTGTGACCACCTATCGTAGTTAATTATTAAATGTCACAATTATTTGCCTTCAAAGGCGTCTCTTAAAACACTGATATTACTTGTAATAGCATCTTCAACAGTAGTTCCACCGGTCCAAACTTCACCAAGAACTGATCCGAGTACTGCATAGAAATTGTCAATATTATCAGTGTAGTACCATGCTGCCTGCTTAGTATAATCCACAGCATAGTCTACTACAGCAGTCTTGTACTCTTCATACGGAGGGAATGCCTCATTCTCAACCCACTTGCGTGTCAGCTCTTCATTGGTGTAATACTCTTCGAATATTGGCATCCATGTACCGGTCTCAATTAGTGCCCAAGAGTTTTCAATACTGTTATACCATCTTAAGAATTCCTTTGCTTCCTCAGGATGCTTTGTCTGTGAAAATACAACAGTAGGTCCTCCTGTACAGATTGTAACCTTTTCTTTCATATATGGCAATACTCCAACACCATAGTTCAGACCTTCATCTCTTGCTGTCTTTAAGCATGTACCAATATTCCACTGTCCGTTAGTTGCCATCGCAACTTTACCGGTTATAAGTGTACGAGGAATACCATCATCTGTAGTACCTGTGGATAAAGGAGCTACCTTGTCAACCAGATACAGGTCGGCAACCTTCTGAAGAGCTTCGATTGTTGCAGGATCATCAATTATCAGCTCTTTACCGTCTTCTGAGAAGTATCCTCCGCCATTACTAAGTGCCCATACTTCAAGCTGCCATGTCAGATTCTCAACACTACATCCGTACTGAACAATGTTATCAGGATCAAATCCTGCCTCTGTAGCATTCTTTCCGTTAGCATCAAGTGTTAAAAGCTTTGCAGTATGTACAAACTCATCCCAAGTCCATGCATTAGCTGCATCTGCCGGAGGATATGGTATATTGGCTGCATCAAACAGATCTCTGTTATAGAACAGCATCAGGATTTCGTTAGCTGATGAGTAAGCCATTACTTCGCCTTCATATGTGAATGCAAGGCAGTCCAGAACCTTTTGTCCTGCGAACATATCGCTTACATCAGCGAACATGCCTTCCTTTGCGTATGGAATGACGGCTGTTTCCATCATCATTCCGGTATCAGGTAGCTCATTTGCAGTAGCCATGGAGTTAAGCTTAGTCAAGTAGTTTTCCCAAGGTATTGCTAATACTTCCACTTCAATTCTGTCCTGAGATGCATTGAACTTATCAACTGTTTCCTGAGTATTAGCTTGCTCATCCTGTCCTCCCCAGATTGAGAATGTGAGCTTTATCTTCTCACCGGGTTTTGAATCTTCCTGATCCTTTTTACCTGAATCAGTGTCCTGTGTCTTTTTAGTATCACCGTCAGGCTCTTTAGTGTCTTTGCCACAAGCCATCGTGCCAAAAACCATTGCAGCAACCAGCAGTAAAACAAGTACTTTTTTCATTGCCTTCATAATTTTCCCTCTCCTTTTATTTATTTATATATTTACACAGCAACAGCCGTTGCGTATAAACAGATGCAGTATGATCTCATGTTTCATGTTCAGAGCTATTACATATATTCCTTAATCCATACCAACATTTCACCGTGTTTTCTGTTACCCCAATACGGATAAGGAATCAGAGTCAGGGTTTTATCTTCATATTCGATATTCTTTTCAGAATACAGTGTATCTTCATTCCATTTATCCTGTTTAACCTTCTTACCGTCACACTTAATCACTGTAGTGCCGCCCAACAGATTTGCATCATAATATTCATACAGCGGTAAAGACGAATTAACAAAATATGCAGGCAGATTTGGTTCATTATCGACTTCCTCCATACAATAAACAAGCGGTCCCTTCATAACTGCAACCTTTCCTATGTCTTCCCTTACATTGGGATTTGCCCTTACGAAGCACGGCTGCAGATCATATTCAAGTTCAATAACTTTATTGGCAAAATCTAATTCAAGTATGCAGTAACCTTTTTCCACATTAATGTCATCCAATATCTTGCCGTCGATATGTAATTTGTATTTCTTAACATAATCCGGTATACGAATATATAATTTCCCCGCCAATGCTTTCTCACAATCAAGAGCTATGCGGATATAGCCGTCATAAGGGAAGTTCGTCTGCACATCTATGTTTACCCTTTGACCGTTAACATCTATATGGGTCTTGTTGGATATGAACAGATTGACCCATATATTATTTCCCTTGTTCATGTATATGTACTCGCCTAGTGATGCAAGGGTACGGGCGATATTAGGAGGACAGCATGCTACTCCAAACCATTTCTGACGTACCGGTTTTACATGTTCCTTAGATGTTCTCGGAATACAATTGTCAGGCCAAACCTCAAGCGGATTTACATAAAAGAAGCTTTTCCCGTCCATTGCTATACCGGCCAGCACTGTATTGTATAATGCTCTTTCAACAACATCATAATACTTGCTTTCACCTGTAATCTGAGCCATTCTTCTGCTGAACAGAGCCAATCCTATAGATGCACATGTTTCTGAGTAATTGCAGTTGTTAGGTAAATCATAGTCTGTTGTAAAACGTTCTAAGATTCCTGAGCTTCCGATACTGCCTGTGATATACATTCTCTGATAAGCAATATTGTTCCATAATCTCTCACATGCATTAAGCAGTTCCGCATCATCATACATTGCAGCGATATCTGCCATAGCACAATACATATATACTGCTCTTACTGCATGCCCTTCTGCTGTTGTTTGCTTACGTACCGGCAGATGTGCTTGAGAATATATTGGGTCATAATCGCTAAACTCATCAAATAGCTGTTTAAATCTTTGACCCTTCATCTCTTCGGCAAAATAATTAGGCTCTTCTCCTCTTCTATCTATAAAAAGCTTGGCTTGCTTCAGATAACGTGTCTGCCCTGTTACTTCATAAAGCTTAATTAAACCTATCTCAACTTCCTGATGTCCCGGATATCCCTTACTGTTTTTTTCCTCCGAGAATTCATCACAGATTAAGTCAGCAAACCGCTGAGCTATATGCAGAAGCTTGTCTTTGCCTGTTGCCTTATAATATGCCACTGCCGCTTCCATCAGGTGTCCTGCACAATACAGCTCATGTCCGTCTCTCAGATTCGAAAATCTCTTTTCCAGACCGTTTATTATATAATATGTGTTCAGATATCCATCATCCAATTGAGCTTCACCGATTAAATCTATTACATCATCAACCGTCTTCTCAAGCTCTTTGTCAGGGTGAGTGGTTAGAGAAAATGCTACTGCTTCAATCCATTTCATCAAATCAGAATCAACAAATATGACTCCATTGAATTCACCGCTTATTCTTCCTGCTGCAATTTTGAAGTTATTAATACAATGACTCATCCTAACGCCTTCATGTTTGTCATTAAGAATGTCCCATTGATAAGGAATGATACTGTCTTTTACAAGCTCAACATATTTATTCCAGAAAGCATCCGTTATAGCAATATTGTTTAGTGGAATTAAAGCTAATTTGTCCATAGTGTCTCCATATTCCTTTTCATATATTTTTTTAACATAATATTATGTTAATCGTTTAACTTGTTACCACCATTTTATATCAAGTTTTAAATTTTTGCAAGCCTTAATTTAAAATATTTTATATTAAATTTATAATAAATTTTATTTATAGTATCTTATAATACTAATATGCGTTTATAAATACATTATTTTCATATTTTTTAGTGTTTTTTCATTATTTTTATGCATTGATTTATCGTTTAACATGTGCAATATTAACAATTATATTTGCTGTCATCTTTATATTCAATATTATATGGATTATTTAAACAAAAAAAGCTGATGAACCCTTATTTTTTTGTAGAATTCATCAGTTGTGATTTTGACTATATTAAATATTTCAATAATTCTTCTATGAATATTTTTTTCTATAATTTCTAGGAGTGAAGCCCATGTATATTTTAAATTTACAATAAAAATACTCAACACTCTGAAAACATACCATGTCTGAGATGTCATGTGTTTTAATATCTGTATTTATCAACATGCCTTGTTAAGCCTTTTTTTCCAATATACAAATTGAAGTTCATTCCAATATTACAAGTTATTGTTATAAACACAATTGCCAGGGTTACCTTTATTCTTTCTTTTTAAGTATAATATAGGTTTTAATAAAGCTCTTATGTTTCTTTCTAAAATACTTGATTAAATCCTCTCGTAGCATTTCAATGAACTCTTTATCATCCATATCTATCGGGTATATATCACCATCTTCAAAAACATTGTTTTTAGCTTCTTCAAAAATATTAGCATATTCAATAACATAGCCTTTAAAAGCCTCAATATAGGTAAATCTATAATAGCTCCCTTACTACGGAAAATTTTAACAATACTTTATTGGCTATCTGTCCGGTTGCTATTCCGACTAATAATCCCGCTAGCAGCTTGATGCTCTCCGGTGATCCGTTAAGTACTTCAATCGTCATGGTTGATACTGCATCTGCTAATATATCGGACAGTATTATCTTTATACCAACCTTTAACCCTTTATCAGCAATGATGCTTGCACCTGTACCTACTGTTATTATTGATACTGCTACTGTGATGCTCTTCTGATTGATCTCAACACTGCTTAATGGGTCTTGTGTTACTAAGGTTTTTCCTGTGCACATTTCATAGATGGGAACGACTATCGTGATATCACATAAGCTTTGCAGCAGCTCCTTATAAAACGGTGAAGACTTCTTATAAGGAAATTCCTTGATTACTAAACTGTCTAGGTATTCTTTCAGGCTTATATCTTTGTCACCATTTAATTGTTCGTACTGTTCTTTGAACATATCGGCAAATCCGTCTACACATTGTGTG
>DUQV01000175.1 GCA_012837605.1 Clostridiales bacterium
AAACTAATATATACATAAAATTTATGTATTCTTAATTTACCCGTTGACATATATATGTTAAAATAGACCACAAGAGTTTTTATCAGCAAAATCTAATTCAGAAATCAATATTAGCTCAAAGTCGCTGCATTCTGATAGGTTGGAGGATAAAATGAAGAAAAAAGAGTTTTTAGACTTGTTAAGACAATCCTTAGAGGGTGAAGTAGATAGAAGAATAATTGAGCAAAGCATTAATTTTTATAATGAATATATCAGCTCTCATCCGGATAAAAATGAAGAGGAAGTTATAAATGAAATAGGCGATCCGAGACTCATTGCAAAGACAATTATTGATACTGAGAAGATCTCGAGTATGGAAACGGACAGTCAGAATGATTACAGCAGTTATGAAAGCAGAGGAAATTATGATGACTTTACCGGAAATCATGATAGTAACAGACCATACAATAAAGTGTATCATTTAAAATGGTATCATATTGCAATTATAGTATTTCTCGTTTTATTTCTGTTTGCTTTACTTATTAGGATAGGGTTAATAATGATTAAGCTGTTGTATATATTTTTTGTGCCTATTATTATAATTGGATTATTGTGGACTATGTTTCGGAGACGATAGAAAAATCATGAATAATATAAATGAAACGACCGCTAGGGGGAGCTAGGCGGTCGTTTCGATGAGGGGAGTATAAATAATTAATAAGGGGTTATAAGAGCTCAGAATAGTATCATCTGAGCACTTTATTATTATAGTACAAATAATTTTATAATGCAAGACGAAAATTGTAGAAATTTGAAAATTTAATAGATAAAAAATGGTATTTTTAAATTATGATGAATATTTCTAAAAAATAAACAAATAATAATGATGCAATATCAATTTTTATTTTATTAGGAGGCCAATAATGAATAATAATAATTCCAGAAATACTAACACAAATAATCAAACATCAAATGTAAGGAACACTACCAATACCTCATCAAACAATAATAGCAGAAATGCAAATAATACCAACACAAATAGTAACATTGGCAACGCTAACAATACCAACAATAATACCGGCAATACTAATAATAACAGAAATACAAGTAATTATACCGGCAGAAATACAAATGCTTCATCCGTAAGATGCAATGTATCTAATACAAGAAACACAAATACCAACACAAATAGATTCAGGGATATTGATTCCGAGAACAATTATTAATCAATTGTATTATTTGGTAAGGTAGGCTGGTGCAGCCTACCTTATTTTTTTAATATAAGAAAGCCGATCCCCGATGTTTTCTAAAAAATTATCTTCCGGTTTAATAAGCAATAATATCAAAATTATTTTGTCGGAATATAATATATTGAGAGATTTATATTGTTATATATTGCAATTCTGAAAGGAAGTGACAGTATAAGGATGTCTTTTGAAACAATTAAGGCAAGGGATGTCATTAATTACATTGGTCGCCCAAATGTGTTAATTATAGATTTGAGAAGCCATGAGGATTACATGAAAGGACATATTCCGTCGGCTATTAATATACCATATGAAAACCTGGAGAATGAAAGACACAAAATCAAAAGAAATGCTCTCTTAATTTTATATTGCGATAGAGGTCATATTAGTCTTATGGCGGCCAGAGACTTAATGAAATATGGTTATCAAATAAAAAACATGCATGGCGGTTTTCAGGCATTTTATGGCAGACAGATGTGATTGCCTATATATCATTGACTGAACTGCTAATAAACATTACAATGCTATTAGGATAAATATTGAAGTTCCGGGAGGAAACAATGAAAAAATACGAATTTATATTACCATGTCATTTTGGCTTAGAAGCAGTATTAAAGAGAGAAATTACGGATTTGGGTTATGAAATAACTAATGTGGATAACGGAAAAGTAACTTTTGCGGGTGATCTTCATGCCTGTGCAAGAGCTAATATGTTTCTTAGGACAACCGAGCGGGTTCTGCTAAAGGTGGCCTCATTCAAAGCAGAGACCTTTGACGAACTGTTTGAAAAAACAAAGGCTATCCCATGGGAAGAATATATTCCAAAGGATGGTAAGTTCTGGGTTACAAAAGCCAATTCTGTTAATTCGAAGCTGTTCAGCCCTTCAGATATACAATCTATAATGAAAAAAGCCATTGTTGAAAGAATGAAATCAATATATAAGATAGAATGGTTTGAAGAGAGCGGAAGCTCATATCCTCTGCGTGTTGCCATTATGAAAGATGAGGTTACAATCAGCATAGATACATCAGGAGAATCTCTGCACCGTAGGGGATATCGCAAATTATCCAGTAAAGCACCCATTACAGAGACATTAGCTGCTGCATTGATTATGCTTACACCTTGGAACAAAGACCGTATATTAGTTGATCCTTTCTGCGGAAGCGGCACTATTCCAATAGAAGCTGCTTTATTAGGTGCAAGAATAGCACCGGGAATACAGAGAAGCTTTTTAGCCGAGACATGGAGCAACTTATTTTTTGATAACATTTGGAGCAAAGTTAGAGAGGAAGCGAATGATCTTAGAATTTCTAATGTTGAAATGAATATTCAGGGATATGATATAGATGGTGATATTATAGATTCTGCCAGACAGAATGCAAAGTTAGCAGGAGTTAACCATATGATTCATTTTCAGCAAAGGCAGGTATCAGAGTTAAGCAGCAGTAAGAAGTACGGATTTATTATTACGAACCCCCCTTATGGTGAGAGAATAGAGGAACGTAAAAATCTGCCGAAGCTTTACAGCGAAATCGGAGATGTTTGCAAAGCTCTTGATACATGGTCTTTCTATATTATTACCGCTTATGAGGATGCTGAGAAACATATCGGCAGAAAAGCTGATAAGAACAGAAAGATTTATAATGGTATGATGAAGACTTATCTGTATCAGTTTATTGGACCGAAGCCGCCAAAGCAGAGATAAGCATTATCATATATAATAAAAAAGGATTGAACGATATATGCTTATATTAGCGTACATAGTTCAGTCCTTATCTTGCTGTAAATTTTTCAATATGATTCATTTATTATCTTTTATTGTTTTAGAAAGCCAATGATTGATATCTGAATAGACTTCCTCATTGTCTAATTCATTTAATAGTTCATGCCTGCAGTCAGGATAGAGCTTATAGGCAATATTGGTAAATCCCAGCTTCTTATATAAGGTGAGCAGTCGTTTGACATCTTTGCCATAAGAACCGACAGGGTCTCTTTCACCGCTTATAATAAACATAGGAAGGTCAGGATTTGTATTTTTTATAAACTTCTTATTAGAAGCAATAGAAGTTATCTTTAAAAGGTCATGATAAAAGGATGCGGTGCAGATAAAGCCACAATAAGGATCATGAATATAAGCTCCTACAACAGGATGGCTTCTTGTTAACCAGTCATAAGCAGTCCGATCTGCCAAATTAGTATATTTACTGCCTCCGAATAATAGGTCTTTGAGGAAAGAGGAGACATATTTAGCCCCTTTCATCTTTTTGACAAAAGAGGTCATAAATAATCCCATATATAAAAGAAGATTTGAAGGATAAGCAGTTCCGCATAATATTACCCCGTTATATTTATCATAGGTCTGGATTACGTTACGTGCAATCAAAGAACCCATGCTGTGTCCGAATAATATAAAATTATTACTTCGGTTATTATGCTCAATATATTGACTGACAGTTATAACATCATTAACAACCAGCTGATAACCCTTATGATATGAAAAAAATCCAAGGTCACTTAACTTCTTATCAATACCATGTCCTCTATGGTCATATAGAAATACATCAAACCCTAAGTCAACTAGGTATTGAGCAAATGCATCATATCTTTTTTGATGCTCAGCCATACCATGTAATATCAATATGCTTGCCTTTGGTTTTTTTGGACAGCTTAAATAGGTAAGTCTAGTTATATAGCCGTCCTTTTGCTTGATTGTTATGTAATTGTCAGATTTCATATTATTAACCCCTATCCATTTTAACAATCAATGTTAACAAGTTACTATTTTATTATATAGATTTTACATTTAAAATGCAATGATTAACGGGTGCAATATTATACCAAATGCTACAATATAAGAAAAAATGCACAAAAGATATTGTGAATAATACAAAATTCATATATAATCTTCATATGAATTGAGAATAATAGGCAAAACGAACACTTTTAATCTCAGTATGCTTAGGGGGGAATAGCTTGGATAAGGCTTTATTAAAAAAGGCAGCTCTACAGAGCGTAGTTTTAATGCTAGGTGTAATTATGCTGTCATATGCCATAAAGCGATATAACAGCATAGCTATATCTGCAAGCACTAATGAAGATATTTCTCCTAATATGCAGCAGGGAATTGGAGATTTTGATCAGGAGATTCTTAAATTAAACGAATCCGAGTCCAATGTAACAAATCATGCTGATATAGATGTAGATGTTGACCCTGTGGTAAGGTCCAACCCTATATTTTTAGATACCACCATAGATTTTAATAATGATATATTGGAGCAGATAGGAAACAAATATTTGATTATCAGAAAACCACAGGGAGAAGAGCTAAAGCTTCAGTTTGAGGATATATACATAACCAAGAATCTGAAGCTGATTATATCAGGTTTTATGCGGGAAAATCCGGATGTTAATTACATCGGAAGAATAAATAAAGAAGATGTATTTGTCGGAGAACCAAAATTCTCACAAAAAGTAATCTTAGAGCAAGAGGACGGTATCTATACGCCCATAATTACAAGGGATTATGGAAATGATCCTGTTAATGATATTATTATTAAAAGTCAAACAGATGATTTTGGTTATAGTGTATATGAGATAACGCTTCAGCTTGACCATGTGTATGCTCATATTCTATATGAAGATGATTACTTCTATTACATAGACTTAAAAAGACCTAAGGAAGTATATGATAAGATTTTGGTCATTGATGCGGGGCATGGTGGTACAGACCCGGGTGCTCTCTCTAAAGATGAGCTTACATACGAGAAGAATCTTAACCTTAAAATTCTTTTGGAATTAAAAGAGCTTCTTAAAAATAGAGATATTAAGGTTTATTATACCAGAATAAATGATGATAAAATATTTCTTAGACCACGGGTCAATCTCGCAAATGATGTTGATTGTGATTTCTTCATAAGCATTCACTGCAATTCCGGTGGTGATTATAAAAAGATAAATGGTACTGAGATACTGTATTATGATCATGTACATAAGGGTATATCGTCCAAGGACATGGCTAAAATATTCAGTGAGGAAATCAGCAAAATAGTACCACTAAAGAATAAAGGAATAATACAGATGAAGAATGATGATGTTCTGATACTTCATCATGCCAAGGTTCCGGCTATTATTGTAGAATCCGGCTATATGAGTAATAGAAGTGATTTAGAATATTTGATGACTAAAGAGGGACAGGCTGAGATTGCAGAGGGAATATATAACGGTATACTTAGGGCTTATGAAGAGCTTATGCCTTAAGAGCAAACTAAAAATAACGAGGACATAATATGAAGAGAATAATATTTGCCACCAATAATGAAGGAAAGATGGATGAAATAAGAGATATACTAAACGGAATGGAAATTGAGCTGTTATCTCTGAAAGATGCAGGCATAGATATAGATATTAAGGAGAACGGTAAAACCTTTGAGGAGAATGCTGTCATAAAAGCAGAGACCGTATGTAAATTAACAGGAGAGATTGTTCTGGCAGACGACTCAGGACTTGAAGTGGATTATCTGGTTAAAGCTCCGGGGATATATTCTTCCCGGTTTCTAGGTGAAGACACACCATATTCCGTAAAGAACCAATATATCATAGATAAGTTAAAAGGTATTGAAGATGATAAGCGGAGTGCAAGATTTGTGTGTGTCATAGCTTGTTCATTTCCTGATGGTATTACGGTTACCAGAACCGGAATACTTGAAGGATGTATTGCGAAGGAAATAAGCGGGACTAACGGATTTGGGTATGACCCGATTTTTTATGTACCTGAGTATAACTGTACTACTGCTGAAATGCCTACCTCAGAGCTAAAGAATAAAATCAGTCACAGGGCAAAGGCTTTAAAGGCTATTAAAGAAGTATTATTAGAGTATATGACACAGCATGAAAATCAGGAGATAGAGCATGAGGGTTCTGATAGTAAGTGATACACATGGCATGGATAAGTATTTATATAAAACGATACAAAAGGTCAAGCCATTTGACTTAATGATACATCTTGGTGATTATGGAGGCACTGAAGAATATATTCAATCACTTGTGGACTGTCCGGTAGAAATGGTCTCCGGCAACAATGATTTTTTTAGCAAATTACCAAAAGAGAAGGTAATTCTGATTGGTAATTATACTGTGTATCTGACTCATGGGCATAGATACGGAGTATATTATAACACTCATCAGATTAAGACCGCTGCAAAGGCTAGACAAGCGGATATAGTTATGTTTGGACATACACATGTTCCTATGATTGATTTAAAGGATGATATATGGGCTATTAATCCGGGCAGCATAGCGTATCCTCGGCAAAGAAACAGAATTCCCACTTTCATAATAATGGATATCGACAGAGAAGGTAAAGCACATTTTACCTTGAATCAATGTAGTGAATAGAAAACAGTTAATTTTTTGTGAAAATTTATATATATTACATATAAACTTATTATATTTATAATTATGTAATCATATGACATATTTTTACGCCCGAAAAGATTGAAAAAGATGTTGACAACAGGAGATTGCTATTATATAATAAGTCTTGCGTCACGGCTGGAATAAGCTAAAAGCCTTGAAAATGCATAGTATTTGGTACGCTAAGATGTCATCAGAAGCCACAATTTATGATAAGCTGTACCGAAAATCAGTTAATCGGGGTGTGGCTCAGCTTGGCTAGAGTGCTTGATTTGGGATCAAGAGGTCGCAGGTTCAAATCCTGTCACCCCGACTTAAAATTTTGCGATACTTGTATCCCTAAACAATAATATAAAACTATAAAATTAATAACAGGATATAATATGCGGGTGTAGTTCAATGGTAGAACACTAGCCTTCCAAGCTAGATACGTGGGTTCGATTCCCATCACCCGCTTGCTATGTGGAAACATACTATATGTGCTAGTAGCTCAGCAGGATAGAGCAATGGCCTTCTAAGCCATGTGTCGGGGGTTCGAATCCCTCCTGGCACGTTTTTATCTTGTAATCTGCAGGATAATTATTATTATAAGATAGTATATACATGGTGGGTATAGCGTAGTTGGTTAGCGCGCCAGATTGTGGCTCTGGAGGTCAAGGGTTCGAATCCCTTTATCCACCCTTTATGAAAAGCCTTTTGTAAAAGAAGACTTTTCATTTTTCACCTAAATTGTAATGGGCTATCGCCAAGCGGTAAGGCACAGGACTTTGACTCCTGCAGTCGGTGGTTCGAATCCACCTAGCCCAGTTTTTTTATTATTGGGCTTGCCCGGCTTTTATATGGGATATTAGCTCAGGCGGTAGAGCACTTGACTTTTAATCAAGGTGTCCGGGGTTCGAGTCCCCGATGTCTCATTGTAATACAATATGCGGATGTGGCGGAACTGGCAGACGCGCTAGACTTAGGATCTAGTGGGCGACCGTGGGGGTTCGAGTCCCTTCATCCGCATTATAAAAGCCATTATAAATAGATTAAAGGTGTCGGATAATCCGATGCCTTTTTTCGTATCAAAAATGAATATTTTTTTAAAAAAATAACCATTGACATTTATAGTATGGTTATGACTATGATTGCATTATCAAATTATGCCAATAAAAAAATATAAATTTGTTAATAGAAAACTTATAAGTTTAGGGGAATAATGTTTTCTAAAAA
>DUQV01000176.1 GCA_012837605.1 Clostridiales bacterium
AATATTAGCAGAAGAGAGCTTCTTCATGAAATGTCAGCACTTAAGGAGGCTTTCCTGAAGCCATTTACTATAAATAATCTGGAGATACGTTTGTCGGCCAGCTTTGGTATTGCGGTTTATCCGGATGATGATACTACCTCCGCCGGTCTGATGAAATGTGCCGATATGTCCATGTATCATGCCAAAGAATCCGGAAAGAACAATGTTCAATTCTATAACAGCAGCATGCTGGACAGAATGCTTTATAAAACTAGGGTGGAATCATTATTGGTCAATGCCATACAAAAAGGCGAGTTCTATCTGGAGTACCAGCCCCAGTTTAGTATATACGACAGTAAAATAAGAGGCATTGAGGTTCTGACAAGGTGGATTTCTCCGGAGTTTGGCTTCGTTTCTCCACTTGAATTCATTCCTATAGCGGAGGAAACAGGACTGATAAATATATTGGGTGAATGGATTCTAAGGACTGCCTGCCAGAAGCTCAGGTTTTTCCAAAAGAAATACAATTTTGATGCCATTATGTGCGTAAATATATCAACGATACAGATAGTTAATGAAAGGTTTATCGATATTGTAAAGAATATATTGAAAGAAACCGATACGGATCCCGAATATATTGAGCTTGAGATTACCGAATCTGTAGTAATTGAATCAATTCAAAAAGCAACAAGGATATTAATGGAGTTAAAGAGGTTGGGACTTCGTATAGCACTGGATGATTTTGGTATGGGATATTCATCATTAAACTATCTGAAATCTCTGCCGATAGATACATTAAAGGTTGATAAGTCTTTTATTGATAATCTTTCAAAGGCTAATGTGAAGAAGCAAATAGTAGGAGATATTATTCAGCTTGGTCATACACTTGGACTGACAATTGTAGCCGAGGGGGTGGAGAGCAAGAGACAGCTCCAATGTCTGAAGAGATATTCTTGTGATTATTTTCAGGGCTTTTTGTATGCAAGACCTCTTAAGGAGGAAGCTTTAATAGAATTGCTTAAGAAATACAAGTAAAACTAAGAATTTAGTTAAAATATATTGTTTTTTATAGCAAAATGGTATATATTTATAGTAATAAAGTACTATTATCTTGTAATTATTATCGTATTATTAAAAAGATATGTTGATACTTTTTTTTTAATGTGAAGTGGTGTATTATTAATATACTGGAAATTATTCTTTTGACATAAAAATGATTGAAAGCGGGGAATAGACATGCTCGGGAATAGTTTTAAAACAATAGGTGTTTTTGTTTCACGTGCTGACGATGAATATCAGGATAAGGTATGTAGAGCAATATACCATCGAGCGTATGAGTTGGGATATAATGTGGGCATATTTTCCACTTTTGTAGGGCGTGGTGACCCCAGTTACGAAATTGCTGAGAGCAATATTGCTAATATTGTTAAGTATGAAGACTTAGCCGGGATAATTTTACTTCCGGATATTATGTTTGTTAAGGACTATATACAAAAAGTCATTGATAATATTAAGAAATACAGCAATTGTCCGGTTGTCAGTTTAAGACAGACCATGGAAGGATTTCAGAGTGTTCTTGTTAAGGATGATGATATTCTGGAAGAAATAATTCTGCATTTTATTAATCATCACAAATTCACCAAGCTTAATTTTTTAACAGGACCGGAGGACAACCCTGCATCTATACAAAGACTTAACACATACAAGAGAATTCTTACGGAGCATGGGATTCCGATTGATGAGGACAGAATAAGATTCGGAGATTTCTGGAAGGCGGCGGCATATGATGTGGTTGAAGAATGGCTTGCTATGCCGGATAAATTTCCCGAAGCGATTATCTGTGCTAATGATATAATGGCGGTTACCGTATGTGATGCACTGGCAGAGCGGGGAATTATGGTTCCGAGAGATATTGCCGTGTCAGGATGTGATAATATTGACATGTCTTTGGACTACAACCCTCCGATAACAACTGTGGGAGTACCAGTAGCAGACATGGGAAGGGAGGCTGTTGACAAGATTCATATGCTTAACATCGGAAAGCCTAAGGAAGACCCGTCTTATATAAAATTCGTTACACATATCCGTGAATCCTGCGGTTGTAAGATAAATATTGATATTGAAGAGTCATATCGGAGAAGAAATCATATTCTGAAAGAACTGGCAGACAGAGATACCACAATATTTGACACAGCGTATATGTCCATCGATTTAACGGGTGTGACTACGCTGGAAGAGCTTAATAATAAATTAGCTTCATATTCGTATATCAATAAAGGGTTTTCGTCTTTTTATATGTGTCTTTTTAAGGATTGGGACAAGTATAAAAGTAATGAGGAATATGGGGTGGCTTTAAGCGACAGAGAAGTGACCATGGAGGTCGGAATCAAGAGAGGAGATTGGCTTCAGAAGGTTTCTTTTGAAGCAAAGGAGCTACTGCCATCGATCTATTTGGATCCTGAGCCTCAGGCATTCTATTTTAATATGATACATCATCGTGAAAATTGTTATGGATATACTGCTATAAACTTTAAGAAGTTCCAAGCATATAAGGCTTCTTATCAGGGATGGCTTACAAATGTGTGCAACGCACTGGAGAATATTAAGATTCATAACGAGCTTAATATGCTGGTATTTAAGCTTGAGGATATATCTATTAAGGATGAACTTACAGGTCTGTATAACAGAAGAGCTCTGCATACCCTCGGACAGAAGTATCTGGAGCAAAGTGTAGAAAACAACAGCAATTTGATGGTGTTCAGTGCTGATATGGACAATTTAAAGAACATTAATGACAAACACGGTCATGCCGGCGGCGATATTGCCATAAAGGTTGTGGCAGATGCACTGCTTAATTCCGCAGAGGATGACGAGATATGTATTAGGCTGGGCGGAGATGAGTTTTCTGTTGTCGGCATAGATTATGATGATGAGAAGATTGCTCAGTTTATTAAGAATTTTGATTGTGCCATTCAAAGCTTTAATCAGAATAATGAGCATGATTTTAATATAAGTATAAGTTATGGGTGGAGCATTACTAAAGCGAACAGGTATACAACACTTGAAGAATGCTTAAGTGTCGCTGACAAGAAGATGTATCTTCAGAAATACGAGAAGAAGAAAAGGGGCTTGTAGAGGGCAATGTCAAAAATATTTATCATCATGGGCAAGAGTGCTTCCGGCAAGGATACTATATATAAGAGACTATTGGAGCATAAGGAATTGAATCTTAAGACGGTGATTATGTATACTACAAGACCTATCAGGGTATCTGAAACAGATGGGATTGAATATTATTTTGTTGATGAAGAGATG
>DUQV01000177.1 GCA_012837605.1 Clostridiales bacterium
ATTAGATTACATGAAGGCGAATTAAATGTAATGGAATTGTTATGGTCTAACAAGGTTTTGGCAGCAAAGGACATCTCAAAAATTATTAAAGAATATATTGGTTGGGAAAAGAATACTACTTACACTGTAATTAAGCGATTAATTGATAAGGGTGCAATTAAAAGAGAAGATCCCGGATTTTTGTGCCGTGCTGCAATATCAAAAAGGACTGTACAAAATATTGAAACCAAAGCACTTCTCAATAAAATGTATAATGGTTCTTTAAGTACATTTCTATCAGAATATCTTAAAAATCAAGATTTATCCAGGGCTGAATGCCTGGAACTGGAGCGAATACTAAGTGAGCAGAGATTTTAATAATAAAAGATTAAAATCTCTTTTTTTATATGTTTATTTATATCCCTGCTTTTTATCGTTAATAAGCAATAAGCATCTATTGTCCGGCTCTCTTTTATATGCTTTATATATGATTTGTATATGATTTATATATGATTTATATATACTTTATAATATGGAATTATTTTTTCATAAATCTTTTTGTCTTATTGTCTTGTGATTTATAAGCAATTATGGTAATTTTACAATAAACCAAACTGCATTTCAGTGTACTTTCGTGATGATTTCATATATTAGGCATTGTATGGTGATGTGTCATGTCAAAAGCTTATAAAAGTATTGATGATTTGAAACGTAAATTAAGAGAAATCAAAAAATTTGAACATAAAATACGCTCAGAAAACAATGGTTCTTCTGAACCTGACCTTGTATGGAATAAATTCTTTGATTTAAAGAATAATCCTAAAAAAGATGTAAAATACTCATTGGATATACTTACTTTAATGTCTAAAGAAGAATTTGAAGATGCAATAGAAGAGTATTTTTATCATGTGTTTTATTGGTACTATAAAGAAAGAGGACTTGCTGACAGTTCATTTATTGATATAGATATTCTTACAGAACTGGGTCTGCCCATGGATGCTGATTATGGCGATGTGATCAGAAGCTTTAGGGAGCGTGTAAAGGCATATCATCCTGATAATGATGGCGGCGATGCGGCAAAATTCAGAGAGATTATGGAAAGCTACAGCAATTTTAAAGCAGGATTATTATAAGTAATTAATATTCGATATTAATAAAGGTTAGTTAAATCAGCGATTATATTTACATAAAAATGAACAATGAATAAAAGTGAATTTGAATAAACAAAACTGATTAAACAGAATCCGAAAGGTATATTATGAGAACAGAGAAAATAACCACCAGAAATAATATTTATCAGAAATTTGAGGTCTTAAAAAATAACCGGAATAAGCGGCACAGATATCGCGAATTCCTTGTTGAAGGTGTGCGTAATATTAACGAAGCCGTTAACAAGGGCTGGCATATCAAATCATTTATATATTCAGGAGAGAAGAAGCTGTCAGAATGGGCAAGAGGTATTATTGACAGTACAGCTGCAGATATAAACTATGAGCTTACAGATATACTTATGAAAAATCTCAGCGGAAAAGAAGATACCTCTGAGATTATAGCTGTTATAGGCATGCGAGATGAGAGCTTTAAGTCTTTAAAGCTCTCTAAGAACCCCATTCTTGCATTGTTTGACAGACCTTCGAATAAAGGTAATCTTGGAACCGTTATTCGTTCCTGTGATGCTTTGGGAGTCGAGGGTCTTATAATTACAGGACATGCAGTAGATCTGTATGATCCGGAGGTAGTGGTTGCAACTATGGGTTCATTCTTTAATATGAATGTAATCAGAGCTCCGGAAAATCGGATGCTATTAAGCTTTATTGATGATATGAAAAGACGCTATCCGACCTTTCAGGTAATAGGAACAACCGCTCACAATGAACATCCCATATATGATTTGGATTTATCAGGACCGGTTATGTTTATGATAGGAAATGAAACTGATGGTCTAAGTAAAGCATTTATAGATTGCTGTGATGTTCTGGCTACGATACCAATGGCAGAATCATCATATGCGACATCGTTCAACGTAGGATGTGCTGCCACAGTAATGTTCTATGAGGC
>DUQV01000178.1 GCA_012837605.1 Clostridiales bacterium
AAGAAATGGGGATAACAATTTCGATAGATGATTTTGGAACAGAATACTCATCTTTAAGCAGATTATCCACTATGCCGATTGATAAAATAAAGCTGGACATGCAGTTTATACACAGCATAGATATGAGTGAAAAAGAAAATGCCATAATAAAAAGCGTAATTGATCTTTCGCATATACTTGGTCTTCAAGTGGTTGCAGAAGGTGTCGAAACAGAACCGCAGCTAAATTTCCTGAAAAAACATAATAATGATATTATTCAGGGCTACTATTTCTGTCGCCCTGTTCCGCCGCATGATTTTGAACATAAATTTCTGAATAATTAATATAAAGGACTACCTCCATATTGGCTGTAGTCCTGATATGTTCTTATAAATCGAAGCATTCCCGTAATTTCTTTAATGCCTTTTTCTCAATCCGGCTGACATAGCTTCTGGAGATACCCAGCTTATTCGCAATTTCCCTCTGAGTGACCTCCTTCCTATTAACCAGCCCATAACGTAATGATATGATTTCCCGTTCTCTATCTGTTAACACCTTACCGATAACGCTATATAATTTTTTAATATCCTCTTCGAGAACTATGTTTTCTACAATATCCGTATCTGTTTCCTCTATGATATCCAGCAGGTTTATTTCATTTCCCTCTCTGTCGGATCCTATCGGGTCATACAGATACACTTCCTTATTCAACCGCTTATTGCTGCGAAGCATCATAAGCAGCTCATTATCGATGCATCTTGACGCATATGTTGCAAGGCGAATTCCCTTCTCATCATCAAAAGTATCGATAGCCTTAATTAATCCGATAGTTCCTATCGATATTAAATCATCCGTTTCCTTATCCGTCATATTGTATTTTTTTACTATATGAGCTACTAATCTTAAATTGTGTTCGATTAATTTATCCCTTGCTTCTTTATCACCGGCTTTACATCGTATCAGATAGTCAGCTTCTTCCTTAGTACCTAAAGGCTTTGGAAATGACTTCACGAAGATAAGCACCCTCAATGCTTAATGATTCATATATATCATATGAACAATAATGACATAAAGTGCCTATCCTTCTTAAAAAAGGACAAAAACATCATATAAAAGTACAAAGTACAAGGCGTATCGTCAAAAAAATTATACAACCCGGCTTTATTAAATTTACTTTTCCTCATACTGTCATAAGGATTTAGCAGTATATTAATCCAACTCTCTTCTTCTTAAGATATCATAAGGATATAGTATAATTCCCACATCAATATATATGATTTGCTTAGGGTGCGGACAGCTCTCCATATCATTGCCGTCTTCATCTGTAATTCTTAACACTGTTACATTAATAGCTTCACTGCCCGGTCTGATTACCTCTATCTCTTCGCCTACAAAGAATTTATTCTTCTGTTCCAGACAATACATACCTTCTCTTACCCCTATTATGGTTCCCAGATAAGTATAAGCCTTTTCATAAGTATTTTTTTCATATATCTGATCCTTATGATTAGGTTTTCCAAAGAAGAAACCGGTAGTAAATTGCCTGTTTACACCCTTTGATACCTCTTCCATATACGCAGGCTTATTCTTTTCATAAAGCTTGGGATCTGTGAAATAATCATCGATTGCTCTTCTGTATGTTCCGGCTACTGTAGCCACATATAAAGCAGTCTTCATCCTGCCTTCAACCTTAAAGCTGTTAATCCCTGCATTTACAAGCTCAGGAATATACTCAACCATACATAAATCCTTAGAGTTAAATATATAAGTACCTCTTTCATTCTCCTCTATGGGAAGAAATTCCCCGGGTCTTTTCTCCTCCACAATATGATATTTCCATCGGCATGAATGTGTACACTCCCCTAGGTTGGCATCTCTTCCTGTAAAATAATTGCTTAAAAGACATCTCCCCGAATACGCTATACACATAGCCCCATGAACAAAGGTCTCAATCTCCATATCCTCCGGGATATTCTGCCGCAGTTCGGCAATCTCATCAAGCGAAAGTTCTCTTGCCGACACCACTCTGGTTGCCCCATGATTGTACCAGAATTTAAAGGTGGCATAATTCGTATTATTTGCTTGGGTACTGATATGAATATCTATATCAGGTGCTTCCTCCTTGGCAATCATAAATACTCCCGGATCAGATATAATAAGAGCATCAGGCTTGTCCTTTCCAAAAGCCATAAGCTCTCTAAAATAAGCTCTAATTCCCGCCAAATCCCGATTATGAGCCGTAATATTAGACGTAACATATACCTTTTTACCGTAATCATGTGCAAAGGCAATTCCTTTCCTCATATCATTCATAGAAAAATTCCTTGCCTTAGCACGTAGCCCGTACATATCCCCGCCTATATATATCGCATCAGCTCCATACATAACGGCAATCTTCAGTGTCTCCAAATCACCCGCCGGAATCAAAAGCTCCGGTTTCCTTTTTTCTATATTCATAGCTTCCTTCTTTCCAATCTCCTCTTCTATATAGTATCTTCAAAAAATCTGCTGTTATTAAAAATGCCGATTTCGCCCCGACAGGCAGTTTCAAGCGAGAAATCGAGGCTTAGTGTTACCGGAAGATGATAATCGGTGTTACGAGGAGTATCCTCTCAA
The DNA here is from genome assembly GCA_012837605.1 of Clostridiales bacterium. GTDB lineage: Bacteria > Bacillota > Clostridia > Lachnospirales > Lachnospiraceae > Mobilitalea. The sequence continues at coordinate 2,596 of DUQV01000178.1, forward strand.
GATTCCCGTCATATTAGAATCAAATTGGCTTTCTGTAACTCACTGCAATACCATCTCCAATGGGAAGTATCAGCGTCTCCAACTCATCCATATGAGTAATTGCATACAGATACTCTCTCATTCTCATATGAATAGTCCTGTCCCGCCTTGTGATACTGTACTTGGAATTAATCACTGTCCCATCCTGCAGCACATTATCAGATATAAGAAGTCCCTCCGGTACTATAAGCTTCATAAGCTCAGGAAGAAAATTCATATACTGTCCCTTAGCTGCATCAAGAAATATGAAATCATATTTCTCATCAGCCTCTGCCATCTCCTTAAGTATCTCCAGAGCTTCCCCTTCCTTCAATGTAATCTTTCCTCTGTCAGGGAATCTTTCATCAGCCAGATTCTTTCTGGCTTCCACCAAACGCATGGGAACCTTTTCAATAGTAGTTATCATACAATCTTTAGGTGAATACTCACTCATAAATAGGGCGGAAAAGCCTACAGCTGTTCCGACCTCCAGAATACGTCTTGGTTTTTGAAAGCTCAATAAAAAACGGATTATTCTCTGGGTTTCCCTCCCGATAATTGGAACATTGGATTTCTTTGCTTCCTTTTCAAGCTCATATAGCTGTGGTGAAAGCTCCCTGTCCAGAGAATTAATATATGCCGAAATTCTTTCTTCAATATTCATTATGCCACGAATCCTTTATTACTAAAAATATAATAAATATTAATCTGTTTCTTCATCAATTATTATGTCCTGAACCTCTGAATTGGAATAGTCTGTTATAATATCGAGAATCTCATCATAGGTCATAGATGAATTAACTCTATAGGTACCCGGCATAATCACTTTATTTTGAAGCTTTGTTTTCAGATAAAATGAATATTTATCTACTATAACACGATTCAGCTCCAGCTTACTCGCTATATCCATGGTGGATTCACCCTTATTTATCTGTATAGGGATGGTTCTTCCGGGCTTTGATTCCATAGATACAGGTCCATACAGCCGATAGGTAAAATTAAAAGCTGTCCTGCTGCCATATATTACAAATACTATCACCAATATATAAAATATGATATTCAAAAGTAATCTAAGAATAAAGCTGGATATCTTTAATGTTACTTTTATTGTTGTTGATGATGATGACATAACATCACACTCCTAACATCCGTGTTCATAATAAGGGGGATCTATACTTCCATAATGATTGGAAGTATCATAGGATTCCTCTTGGTTTTCTTCCAGATATAATCATTTAGCGAATCCCTGATTTCTGTCTTCATTCTGTTCCAATCGTTGGTGGGCTTAGATAAACATTTATCCAATGCCTTTTCTACAACCTCTCTGGCTTCTTCTATTAGATTCTCAGATTCCCTTACATAGACAAAGCCTCTTGATACAATGTCGGGACCTGATACAACCTGATTGCTGCCCCTTTCTAAGGACATTACTACTATAATAAGTCCATTTTCAGACAGCAGCTGACGATCGCGAAGCACAATATTTCCTACGTCACCAACACCAAGACCATCCACTAAAATACCCTGTGCAGTAACCTCATCAGTTACCGCAGCCTTATCCTCTGTAATCGTAAGAACATCTCCGGATGCCAATAAGAATATATTATCCTTTGGTACGCCCATCAGCTGGGCAATCTCCGCATGACGAATCAAATGTCTGTATTCCCCATGAACAGGTATTGCATATTTAGGTTTGGTCAAGGCATATATCAGCTTTATTTCCTCCTGGCAGGCATGACCTGATACATGAGTATCCTGATATATTACCTTGGCACCCTTCATGGATAAGTCGTTAATTACTCTTGATACCGACTTTTCATTACCGGGTATGGGCGTTGAGCTAAGAATTACAACATCACCGGGTTTGATGAATACTTTTTTGTGAATGGAAGCTGCCATCCTTGATAAAGCAGCCATAGTCTCCCCTTGACTTCCCGTGGTAATCATCACAATCTGGTCATCGGTATAATTCTTCATATGTTCTATATCAATCAATACATTATCCGGTATATTAATATATCCCAGCTCCGAAGCTGTTGCAACAATATTAACCATGCTCCGCCCTTCGATAATTACCTTCCTTCCGTATTTGACTGCGGAATTAATAATCTGCTGAACACGGTCTACATTGGAAGCAAATGTAGCTACTATTATCCTCTGTTTATTATAGTCTGCGAATATACTGTCGAAAGTTTTTCCCACCGTGCTTTCTGACATGGTATATCCGGGACGTTCAGAGTTTGTGCTGTCGCACATAAGAGCCAGCACACCCTTTTTGCCTATCTCTCCTATTCTCTGAAGATCAATGGGCGAACCGAAAACCGGTGTAAAGTCTATCTTAAAATCACCGGTATGGAATATCACTCCTGCCGGAGTATATATTGCCAAGGCAGCTGCATCGGCTATACTGTGGTTGGTTCTGATAAATTCAATCCTAAAGCACCCTAGGTTTATAGACTGACCGTACTTTACCACCTTACGTTTTGTACCTTTTATTAAATTATGTTCCTTTAGCTTGTTTTCAATAATTGCCGTCGTTAATTTAGTGGCATATATCGGTACATTTATTTCCTTTAACACATATGGCAGTGCTCCAATATGGTCTTCATGCCCATGCGTTATTACAAAGCCTTTAACTTTCTCGATATTATCCTTAAGGTAAGTCACATCGGGAATAATAAAATCAATTCCCAGCATCTCATCCTCGGGAAATGATAATCCGCAATCTATTACGATGATTGAATCCTCGTATTCGATTGCAGTTATATTCATACCTATTTTCTCTAATCCGCCAAGCGGGATAATCTTAAGACCTTCCAAATTAATATCATCATTTTTTTCCGTTGCCTTGCTGTTGCCCATTAGATTTCCTAAGCTCTTCTTTTTCCTTACGTTAATAACTGCATCCTGTTCTTTTTGTCCATTTGCAGCTATAATCTCTGATTTTTCATTCTTGGTTGTCTTAACCAACTGTCTTTTGTGATTCTTTCCTGTAATAACTGTCTTCTCCTTACTGTTTGTATTATTGCTTCTTGTATTAACATAGTTTCTTCTGTCATTAACTGTTACTTTAGATGTGTCTGCAGTATTTATTAGCCTTCTGCTGCTTTCCATATTCCTTTCATAAAATACTGCTGTTGCTTCTTTGTCTCTCAAAAATTGCACCTCCAATGGTTTTATGTACGTATTTATCCATTATATAAGTGCATGATATATGAATTAGATTTCCTCGCTTTTCTTATCTATGCATTTCTTGCAGTGTCCGTATAATTTGACCTCATGATCCATTACCTCGAAACCTAGAGTATCTTTAATCTTCGCTTCCAGATTTTCAAGCAGATCATCCTGAAAAGCATAAATATTACCGCATTCAAGGCATATCAAATGATGATGATGGTGGCTGTTTTCTTCATGTCTTTTCGCACTAATTTCATATCTGACATAACCATCACCCAAATTGAGTTTATCAATAAGATTTAATTCCGATAACAGTAGAATTGTCCGATATACAGTTGCTAAACCAATCTCCGGGTGTTCTTCTCTGACATACTCGTAAATTTCCTCTGCTGTCAGGTGTTTGCCCGGCCGATTGCTTAACACTTCCAAAATCGCTATTCTTTGATTTGTTATCTTAAGTCCGTTCGTCCTAAGTAATACCTTGAATTGTTCCCGACTGCTCGGCATATGATCACCAATCTCATCTAATTTATATCAATGCATTTAATATAGTTCTATATCTTCTATTAATTCTCTAAAAATCTCTGAAGCTATTGCAAGCTCCGCATCATCGTCAACAATATTATATATTGCCTCCATGTCCGTATCCTTAGATACATCCTTAAGAATGAGAGCCTCATCCTTATCTGTTGTGCATACTAACAGATAGTCCACGCCTCCCAGCCTGGTCTGTTCTATCACTTGAAATATAACTTCTTTATTGTCATCAGTTATAAATGTTATTTCATCCGGTCTTTTGTCCATTTATTCAAAACCCTTCCCAAACATACGGATGTTATCCGTCAATACTCTTATTCTTAATATTATATAGTTTGTCCAAATACCCCTGAAGAATGAATACTGCTGCTATCTTATCAATTACAAGTCCTTTCTCTTTGCAGTTCATACTGCTCTCCGAAAGAACCTGATTGGCTGCTGCGGTCGTCAGCCTTTCATCCCATAAAATAACCTCCAAATTCGTCCTTTTTCGAAGGATGTCTGCAAACTCTTCTGATTTAGCTGCTCTTTCTCCTATGGAATTATTCATATGCTTTGGATAGCCTACAACTATTTTGGCTACATCATATTCTTTGATAAGCTCATCTATTCTGGCTAATGTCCTTCTAAGCTTGTTCTCCTGTTTTCTATGAATGACTTCAATCCCTTGGGCGGTTAACAGAAGCGGATCGCTTATCGCTACTCCTACAGTAACGGAACCATAGTCCAGTCCCATGATTCTCATATGGAATTCTCCCTTAAAATCATAAACTTTTTAATTGAATACGTTATCAATATAAAACCGTAATAACTCCTCAATAATTTCATCCCGTTCGACTTTCATAATCAGGCTTCTGGCTCCCTTATGGCTTGTTATGTATGTTGGATCACCCGACATCACATACCCCACAATCTGATTTACCGGATTATATCCCTTTTCTGTCAAGGCAGCATATACATCACGGATAATATCAGATACTACTGTTTCCGTATCCTTCTGCACTTTAAAATATTGTGTATTGTTAACCTTTCGCATCAAAACACTTCCTTCCCCTAAAGGGTTACTGTTCCTGTTAACTAAAAATTCCTTATTACCTAATATATTAATATATATATGGAAAAAATTCAATTACATTATTATTTGAGCATACTAAATACAGAATATATGTTTTCAAAGCTTATTAGGAATCCGCTCTATAGCATAATAATATGTCGTCTGTTAAGAACTTATTAATCCTAACGGTAATTATCCTGTTTATAAGATTATCCATGCCTTCTCCTATCTCCAGAGCAAGCTTCAGATACCGTTCATTATGCCCTATATAATATCTTCTTTGGTCAATACTCTCTTCCTCTTCAATAAGTACTTTCTCTATTCTTCCCACAAACATCTCTCTATAATCCTTGGACATCTGCTTTGCGGCAGAGATTAACATATTGCTTCTTTGATGTTTTATATACTCGGGTATCTGGTCTTTCATCTCGGCAGCTTTGGTACCGGCTCTTTTAGAATACTTAAATACATGTATCGCAGAAAAACCAATTCTTTGAACAAACTCCAAGGTTTCCTCAAACTCCTTATCGGTTTCTCCCGGAAATCCCACAATAATATCGGTAGTAAATGCCGGGTTATCAAAATACTTCCTAAGAAGCCGCACCTTCTTTTCGTATTCCTCAGGAGTGTATCTCCGATTCATTCGCTTTAGTACCGAAGCACTGCCGCTTTGCAGGGATAAATGAAAATGCGGACAAAACTGTGTCGTACCTATAATCTCTTTCACAAATTCCTCGGTTATGATACGCGGCTCTAGGGAGCCAAGCCGAATCCTTTCAATACCGGGTATTTCCCCGATAGCCTTAATTAATGAAGCCAGAGGCATAAGCCGGTACACATCATCTGTATTGGCAAGCCTGTCTGTTCCGTAGGATGATATATGAATTCCTGTCAATACTATTTCCTTATAGCCTGTCTTTGAAAGCTTAGTAATTTCCTCTAAGATATCTTCTTCATTCCTGCTTCTGACTCTTCCTCTGACATACGGTATTATGCAGTAGGAACAGAATCTGTTGCAGCCGTCCTGTATCTTAATAAATGCTCTTGTCTTTTCCATGGTGGATGCAACAGACAGCTCTTCGTAATCCTTAGCAGCTCCTATATCAATTACCGTATTGGAACTGATATCATTTTTCGCCATATAGCCCTCAACAAGCTCTACTATCTCTGATTTTTTATTATTGCCCACCACCAGATCCACACTGCTGTCTTTAAGCAAATCCTCTTTAGCTGACTGAACATAGCACCCTACAGCTACTATAACGGCATCGGGATTTCTTTTTCTCGCCTGATGCAGCATCTGACGGGATTTTCTATCTGCAATATTTGTTACCGTACAGGTGTTTACCACATATATATCGGCAATCTCCTTAAAATCTACTACCTGATAACCTGAATCTTCAAACATTCCTCTTATTGCTTCTGTCTCATATGAATTCACCTTACAGCCTAGAGTTAAAAATGCAGCTGTTTTATTCATTTCATACCTCTTTTCCAAACAATTTACTCCTTATTTATAACTACTGCCGAAATTATTTTTATTAACTTTGCATATTGACTTTTAATTTGTTAAAATATAGTATATACATATATCGATATATAAGGAGGATTTTATATGAAGACAGTAAAGATATCTTTAAATTCAATTGATAAGGTAAAAGCTTTCGTTAATGATGTTACAAAATTCGATAATGATTTTGATTTGGTTTCAGGCAGATATGTCATAGATGCAAAATCCATTATGGGTATTTTCAGCCTTGATTTATCAAAAACCATTGATTTAAATATTCATGGAGAAGACAATTTGGACGAGATACTTTCCATTCTGAAGCCATACATCGTCAGCTAATTACCATCGTAAATTAATCAGTTATCATAAGAGCTGCTATGTAAGGTGGCTCTTTTTTTGCTTATAAGCAGGTGCTTATTGGCAGCTTTTTTGGCATTAAAAGCAGCTGCAGTTGTCGCATTATTCTATTTCTATTATCTCTACCGTCTTAATAGCTGTATCAACCAACTCATTAATATATTCTCCCAGTCTCAATTCTGAGTTGCGGATTTTCTTTAAGTTTGGCTTCGTAACAGGATGCTTTGCAACAAATATTGTACAGCAATCCTCATATGGTTGAATTGAAGTATCATAGGTATCTATTTTTATGGCAACATCCACTATATCCTTCTTATCAAATGCAACCAATGGTCTATATACCGGCATAGAGCATACCTCATTGGTTGATGCCAAACTGTGCATGGTCTGACTGGCCACCTGCCCGATACTTTCACCGGTAACAAGCCCCAGACAGTTCTCTTTCTCGGCAAATCTTTCAGCAATCCGCATCATATATCTGCGCATTATAATTGTCAGCTCGTCATGAGGGCATTTCTCATATATTTCAAGCTGAATATCTGTAAAATTAACAACATAAAGCCTCATTTTGCCTGTATATCCTGAAATCTTTTTTGCTAAATCTACAACCTTCTGTTTGGCTCTTTCACTGGTATATGGGGGAGCATGAAAATACACCGCTGCCATGGCTACGCCACGTTTTGAAATCATATATCCGGCAACCGGACTGTCTATTCCTCCGGACAATAAAAGCATAGCCTTACCATTGGTGCCTACGGGCATTCCTCCGGGACCGGGAATAACTATGGAGTAAACATATGACTTTTTGCGAACTTCGACATTTATACGAACCTCAGGTTCTCGAACATCTACCTTAAGCTCAGGAAATCTTCTCAGCAGGTAATCCCCCATCTCCTTACATATATCCGGAGAAGTTAACGGATAGTTTTTATCTGCCCGCTTTGCCATAACCTTAAAGGTAATATTTTTATCAGGATACATGGCATCTACATAATCTCCAACACCCTTCGTCAAAATCTCCCAGTCCGTATCATCAATAACCACTACAGGACATATGGACGATATACCGAATACTCTCTGCATTGCTTCTACTGTTTCTTCATAATCAAAATTATCGGGACATTCAACGAATACTCTGCCCTGTTCCTTGTATACATTATATAAACCCAAGGGTTTTAATACCTCGGCAATTCTGTCGCAAAGAGCATTCTCGAATAAATAACGGTTTTTTCCTTTCAGCCCTATTTCTGCGTATTTTATTAAAAATGCTTTAAACATCTTATACCTTAGCCTTTCATTTTTTTATCTTCTTGTAAATCGTCTTAGATGAGGGAGTATATCCCTAATCTGTTCAACTGTATAATCCATCTCTTCCTTAGTTGTTGTGTCCGACATGGAAAATCTTATCGTGGAATTAATCATATCCATAGGAATTCCTATTGCTTCAAGAGTAGCACTGGGCTTTGGGTGGCGGGAACTGCAGGCTGAACCTGTCGAAACATATATACCCCTTTCCTCAAGGGCATGAAGAAGCACTTCACTGCGAACCCCTCTAAAGCTTACAGATATTATATGGGGTGCAGTCTTCATAATCTGCTCCGGTAGGTATTCCCCTTTTATACGGTCAGATGTACATTCCACCGGCAGTCCATTGATTCTAACATCATCAAGCCTGCTGATTTCTCTGATAAAATGCTGCTTAAGACTGTACATTTTATTTATTTTCTGATCAAAATTCTCATACAGCTCCTGTGCGGCTTGCCCCAGACCGGCAATGGCGGGTACATTCTCCGTTCCGGATCTTAGTCCCCTTTGCTGACCTCCTCCAAAGAGAATCGGCTTTAACCGTATACTGTCACTTACATATAATGCACCTATTCCCTTTGGTCCATGAATTTTATGTCCGCTTATGGACAGAAGATCAATACCTATTCTTTTTGGATAGATTCTGTATTTGCCAAATGCCTGGACAGCATCAACATGAAGAATTATATCATTCTTAACAGATTTTATTTCTCGGGCGATTTCTTCTATGTCCTGAACCGAGCCTATTTCATTGTTCACATACATTATGGATACCAGCAGCGTATCTTCTTTTATGGATTCATACAGCTTGTCTTTTATTATCTTACCGGCACTGTCCACAGGAATAAAATCAACCTTGTAATCATTCTCTTCAAGATACAGAAGCGGTTGGTATACTGAAGGATGCTCAATTCTTGTGGTTATTATATGCCTACCTACCCTGTGATAAGCCATTACAGCTCCTATAAGTGCCAGATTATTGGCCTCTGTGCCTCCTGAGGTAAATACAATCTCCTTCGGATTCACCTTTAAACAGTCCGCTATCTTTTGTGCCGATTCTGTCATATGTCTTTCGGCATTTACACCCATCACATGTAATGAAGAAGGGTTACCGTAATCCTCACTCATTACTTTAAGCATAATATCTCTAACACCATCAGTTATTTTCGTTGTGGCTGAATTGTCCAAATATACTTCCATATATTAACATCCTTTTACTAATCCTAAGTCCTTTGCTTTATTATAATAACACATCAATAGTCATTATTATACTATATATCATTGTGAAATATCTATATTCAACAAAATTAATATACCGGCTGTGTCCTGCAGTTCTCCAGTATTCTCAATATCCAATAAGGGTTCACGCTTATCTCGCAGCTTTCTGAAGGCACATAGATTCCAAGATGAAGATGGACATCAAATTGTCCGATAGTACCTTCAGAACCGTAACCGGAATCACCCATAAAGCCTAACAGCTGGCCTGCTGTCACCGAATCCCCTATCTTTAATTCCGGAGCATATGTATCCAGATGAGCATAATAAAAATAAGCTCCTGCCTTACTGCGTATACCGATCCGGTAACCTCCCTGTTCTAACCATCCCATCTTCTCTACAATTCCGTCTGTAATACTTATGATTGGAAAATACCCGCGGATATTATTACCTGCCATAATATCCGTACCCTCATGCTTTCGGTTACCTCCATAGCTTCTTCGGGCATTCCAGCTGTCCTCATAAGAAACTCCATGGGCATCCTTACCCATTAACGGAATGGGAAAATACCTTATATCTGAAAAAATCCCCTTATAATATGAATATAGCTCCAAAAAAGCATTCGTCTTTGATACTCTGCCAATCCCACGCAAGAATAACTTCTCGTTTGGCACTGCATTATCAAGCATATTATACTCCGACAGCATCATGGCATATGTCAGATAACCGGTTTCATCGATATATGGATGACTCTCAATATAATCATATGACATTAATAAATTATGAGTATATTCCTGTACCTTGTCAAGCTTTGCTTTATCTATCCTGATATTGCGAAACTCATAATAATTAATATCCCTTAAAATAACATCCCTTATCAAAAGCTCACTTCTAATAAGCACCATACACTTACTTGTTACGATAACTGATAATGACAGTATGGTTATACAGCATATTCCCGGCCAATTGATCCGAAGTCTTTTCATAACAGAATCTACCATTCCTCTAACTCATTGCATCAGTCAGTACATGTGACAAATCATTTACTGAAATCTTTTGACTAATGAGTATATATGAAAATCTTCTATGATTTATGACTGCCATAGGAACCAATTCAATGCACATATCAAGACATCACCATGAAATGGCAATGTCTTGAATTTTAGTTATCTTCATATTAAATACTACGTATAACCATTAATCCTCAAAAATAAATTCATGTAAAATACTTATATTCTTGCTTAGATCAGGAATTAATACATCCATCCCCCTAACCTTTACATTATCCTTAAAGGTACCGTCAGCAGGAATTCTGAGCTGTTCTATCTCCATCGTACGCATTTCTATAAAGGTGGTTAACATCTTCTCAAAGGTTTTACTGTCTATATCGGTTTTAACCAAAGGCAGCATCTTGTACATTATCATTAATAATTCAGCTTCATTCTTGGTCTTGTATTTATCGAATATTGCTTCCAATATTATTCTGTGTCGGTCGGTTCTTCCGTAGTCATTATTAGCTCCTGTTATAGCAGCTCTTTTACGAATACGTGAATAACCCAACACTTGGTTTCCGTTCATCAGCTGAGTGCCTTCTACCACCGTTCTGTACTTGGGATTAGATATATAATTGGTGTTTCGGAGATATTTCGCTTCAGCTTTAGTCAGAGTAAGTTCAAGTCCTCCCATATAATCAATAATCTTCTCAAAATTTTCAAAATTCACCAGTACACAGCCGTCTATGTGAAGATTGAAATTAAGAGCTATGGTTTCATACAGAAGATTCACATCTCCCTTTTCATATGCAGAATTCAATTTATTCTCTTTGTATCCCGGAATCTGCACAAGAGTATCTCTCATAAGTGATGTCAGCTTTATTGATTTACTGTTCTTGTTAAGTGTAGCAATAATCATCAAATCGGTTCTGCCTCTTGCCGTACCGGAACCTATAGCCTCTTCACCTAACAGCAGAATATTATAGACTCCTTCCTCCCGCCTTCCATAGCCGGTACTATTTGGCCATTCTATCTCATCCGGATCTATCTCTTCGCTGTCAGAAGCAATGTCTTCCTCATCTACATAATCAATATCATCTGCCATCACAGGCTCATCATCAAAATCCTGTGTCATTATACCCCATATCTTACCACCCAGATTAACACCCATTCTAATGAGTAACTCATTTCCGGGCTTAGTAAACCCAAGGAAAAAGGCTATACCTAATAATGATAATAATCCGGCCACAAGACCCATCTGGATTTTCATCATTCTTGCTCTTTTCTTTTTCTTTAAAGTGATTTCCTCCATATTCTCCAATTCCTCACCAATCTGCTTTGCCAAGGAATTATTTATATCAAATATGGTCTCCTCCAGAGTATCACTTGAATCTATCAGTGCTTCAGAAGCCGCAGTCTCTGCAATAGCAGCTGCTTCTATGGTTTCATCATCTTCTGTCATGACCGATGTCTCCGATAATACGTCATCTTCTGCCATAGATGCTGTCTCGGATTCTTGTGCAGCTTCATCGTCTTCTGCCATGGCTTCTGCTTCCGCAGCTTCATCATCTTGTGCTATGGTTTCTGCTTTCGCAGCTTCATCGTCTTCTACCATGGCTTCCGCTTCCGCAGCTTCATCGTCTTGTGACATGACTGATGCTTCTGAAGATTCCTCACCTTCTGTTACAGATACTGCTTCTAAGACCTCATCATTTTCCATTACAGCTGCTGTCTCGGAGGCTTTATCTTCAATATCATTATATATAGCTGTTTCTCTGTCTTTGGTAGGTTCAATCTTCACTATATCCTCGTTTAAATCAAAATTAATATCACTGAGTACCTTATCAATATTCTTATAAAATTTTTCCTGAAACTCCGGATCATTTCCGAAGTCATATTCATGCATATTGCTCTCTGACATACTTCCATCTCCTACCAATTATTGTATATTGCTATTTAACGTATCTTTTCTTCAATTATCCGTTCCAAGAATTGATATACCCTTATAGTAGACGAAATACTCACTCTTTCATCTATCGTATGAACACGGGACATATCAGGTCCAATCGATACAATATCTATACCGGGCATCTTCTCTGCGATAAGACCGCATTCTAAGCCTGCATGGATTGCCTGCACAATCATTTCCTTGCCGTACATCTGCTTATAATGCTTCTGAAGATGCTCCCTAAGTTTTGATTCCTTTCTAAACTCCCATGCCGGATATTCAGAACGTACGATATATTCTCCCCCAAGAAAATTGACTAAATATTCTAACCTGCTGCTTATATAATGTTTATAGCTGCTTTTGGCACTTCTTACAGAATTACATATAACAGCCTGCTCCTCTTTCGTAAGAAGAATACCCAAATTTAATGAGCTTTCCACAAGACCTTCAATGTCTGAGCTCATTACCTGTACACCGTATGGTGTCTGTATTAGTAAGAACAACAGCTTTTCAAAGGATACAGGATGCATAGGTGTATAGCTACCGTCACCCATATCCTCAACCGAATACTCCAGTTCCGGCTCGCTGCTTTCCAACTCTTTTTTATACATTTGCATAATTTCGTCTATGCTGTCACTCACCTGCATATAATCCTCAGGCTGAATTACAAGCTCTGCAAATGCTTCACGGGGTATTACATTATCCTTGTAACCGCCCTCCATGTGAAGGACACTGTAGTGTTCCTTCTGTCTCAAATCAAACATCAGGCGTGCTAAAAGCTTATTGGCATTGGTGCGGTTACGAATAATATCCATACCTGAATGTCCACCCTTTAAGCCGCCCAAGCTTATCTTTATCCTTTTACCGTGTTCTGTCACCCGTTTTATTGGTAAGGTACTTGTTCCGGTTAAACCTCCGGCACAGCTTGCCAGAAGATAACCTTCCTCCTCCGAATCCAGATTGATCATATACTGTGCCTTTAGGGATGATAAATCAAGTGCTTTTGCACCGTTCATTCCCACCTCTTCATCAGTAGTTATAACCACCTCAAGCCGTGGATGCTTTAGATCCTCATCAGATAACAGAGCAAGCATATAAGCAACCGCGATTCCGTTATCAGCTCCTAGAGTAGTGCCGTCTGCATGAAGGTAATCTCCATCCACCAGAAGCTTTATTCCGTCCTTGAGGAAATCATGAGTACTGTCCTTACGTTTCTCACAGACCATGTCCATATGCCCTTGAAGCATAACGGCAGGCTCTGTTTCATATCCGGGGACAGCCTCTTTTATAATTATAACGTTATTAGCCGTATCCTTATTATACATCAGCCCCCTGGATTTTGCAAAGCTTACCAAATATTCACTAATTTCATCTTCGTTGCCTGAGCCTCTGGGTATTTTTGATATTTCGCTGAAGTACTTAAATATTCCTTTGTAATCAATCTGTTCCAAATTTTTATTCATATAACACCTGGCCCTTCCTGAAAACCATACTCAATGAACCTAAAAATGCGAATATTGGTAAGGAATAGGCTTCATAATAAATAGACGATATCCTCACCAAAACGGTTCATTACATTTTCTGTATTTATTATGCATCGGTACCTTAATTCTTAAAACTGTGAATAGGTGCAGGTATTCTGCCCCCACGGTTAATAAACTTTTCACATGAGAATTCGTTAACTCTCATAATCGGAGCATGTCCAAGTAATCCGCCAAACTCTACTCTGTCTCCCACACTCTTACCTATAACGGGAATAATCCTGACAGCCGTTGTCTTCTGATTGATCATGCCAATAGCCATCTCATCCGCTATAATTCCGGAGATTGTAGAAGCCTTAGTATCTCCGGGAACTGCAATCATATCAAGTCCCACCGAACATACACAGGTCATTGCCTCAAGCTTTTCAATAGATAAAGCTCCGACCTCTACGGCATTTATCATTCCCTGGTCCTCGCTGACCGGAATAAACGCTCCGCTTAAGCCTCCCACAAAGGATGAAGCCATAACTCCTCCCTTTTTCACCTGATCATTTAGCAGTGCAAGAGCCGCCGTTGTTCCGGGGGCACCGGCATATTCAAGACCAATCTCTTCAAGGATTTCAGCAACACTGTCTCCCACAGCCGGAGTAGGTGCAAGGCTAAGATCCACTATTCCAAAGGGTATATTAAGAAGCTTGGAAGCCTGCAGGGCTACCAGCTGTCCTACTCTTGTTATTTTAAATGCAGTTCTTTTTATGGTTTCACATAGGGTTTCAAAGTCTGCTCCTCTAACACTCTCAAGAGCCTTCTTAACAACTCCCGGACCGCTAACCCCGACGTTAATTACAGCATCGCCTTCGGTAATACCATGAAAAGCTCCTGCCATAAAGGGATTATCATCCGGAGCGTTGCAGAATACAACTAATTTGGCACAGCCGATAGAATCATGTTCCTTTGTAAGCTCTGCAGTCTCCAGAATAATCTCTCCTAAAAGCTTAACCGCATTCATATCTATTCCGGTCTTTGTTGAACCTACATTTACCGAGCTGCATACTCTGTTTGTACGCGACAGAGCCTTGGGTACAGATCTTATCAGAAGTTCATCCGAGGCTGTCATTGCTTTATTTACTAAAGCAGAATATCCTCCAATGAAGTTAACTCCAACCTCATGTGCCGCTCTGTCAAGAGTTTCTGCAATGGTCACATAATCCTCTATAGTCTTGCAGCAGGACGCACCAATAACAGAAATCGGTGTAACGGCTATTCTCTTATTTACTATAGGAATACCAAATTCTCTTTGTATCTTATTGCCTGCGGCTACGAGATTTTTTGCAACCGTTGTAATCTTATTATAAATCCTTTGGTTTACCTCAGACAGATCAGAACCCGCACAATCAAGCAGGTTTATACCTAGGGTTATAGTCCTTACATCGAGGTTCTCCTGCTCAATCATCTTATTGGTTTCAATGACCTCATGTATGTTAATCATATACCCAAATCTCCTATCTATATTCTATGCATTTTATTAAATATTTCCTCACGCTGAGCCTTGATAACCACACCAATCTCAGAACCTATCTGGTCAAGCTCTTCCGCTATTTCATCAAATGTTTTAGGAGCCTTGGAGGTATCAACTATCATCATCATATTAAAAAAATCCTGAATGATCGTCTGTGATATATCCAGAATATTGATGCTGTTATTGGCAAGATAAGTACAGATCTTTGCTATTATTCCAACCTTGTCCTTACCAACAACTGTAATTACCGTTTTCTTCATGTCATCTCATACCTTTCCTTCAGTTAAATTATATATTGCTAATACGAAGTCTAAACCTCAACCATATCCGATGGGATATCCCTGCGGGCCACACTTAGCTTAAAGTCCGATAAAGGATTTCCTAGCCTTGACAGCTCACATAATACGGTTTCATAAGCAAGCTCCTCGTAATTATTTTCTTTACTTAAATGTGCCAGAATAATATGGCGGTTTTTCTTTCTGATCAGCTTACAGATAAGCTCTGCACATGTATCATTGGAAAGATGCCCTTTTTCTCCTAATATTCTCTGTTTCAGAAAATATGGATAGCTGCCTACCATTAGCATATTTATATCATAATTGGCCTCTATAAATAATAAATCCGAACCGTTAAGCTTTGATATTACATAATCATCGTATTTTCCAAGATCTGTAGCAATACCTACTTTTCCACTGTCCATATGCATGGTATAACACACAGGATTTGCTGCGTCATGGGAAATAGAAAAAGGTTCAATACTGATATCATTTATCATAAATTCTCTGTCAGGTTCAATGTAATTAATAAGCTCATCAGAGATACCACTCAGAAACTTGATTCTGCGAAAAGCTAAAACCGTCTCATATGTAGCATAAATGGGTATGTGATATCTCTTAGCGAACACTCCCAGTCCGGTCACATGGTCCGAATGCTCATGAGTCACCAATATCCCTTGGATTGTATCAGGTCTGATATCAATTCTGTTAAGACCATGCTCGATTCGCTTTGCACTGATACCGGCATCCACAAGCAGATTAGTGCGTTCGCTGCCTACATATATACAGTTGCCACTGCTGCCACTTGCTATACTGCATAATTTCATGTCAATCTTCCTAACTTTTTATATTTATTATTATGGCATAATATTCTTATAGAGTATCCCTCATTTGAGCCGTTTTGTCAAGAAAAACAGGGGAAGCATCTTTAAGCAGTTTTTCGATCTGATCTTCCAGTTTACATATATCACCGTCATTATAAATCACCTTTTTATACCTTTTGAAAAAAGCCTCTTCCTTACTCTGACTTCTGAATATTGCATCGATATGTTCATCCGAATAACCCCGGTATTGCTTAAGTCTGTTTCTTCTTACGCTTTCCGGAGAATGAACATACCACACCTCATCACATACAAAATCATAACCCGATTCAATCATCAGTGCGGTTTCTATAATGCAGTACGGCACAGTCCTGCTCTTTCTCTTCTCTTCAATAATTTCCTGTATCTCTGCCAACACATTCGGATGAGTTAAGCTATTGAGCTTAAGAAGCTTTTCCTTGTCGGAAAATACTATTTTGGATAACTTTTCTTTATCTATAGTACCGTCCTCCATAAGAATCTCTTTGCCAAAATACTCAACCACTCCCTTATAGCTTATACCCTGCGGAGTCATTTGCTCTTTAGCTATCTTGTCAGAATTGATAAGATATGCATTATACTTCTTAATCATAATATCCGCAACCAAGGATTTTCCGCTGCCGATACCTCCCGTAATCCCTATTACTCTCATATCCTTCTCCTACTCTTACTTCGTACATCTTCACATGATGTTGTATCCCGTATTGAACGAAATACAATATTTCTTACAGCATTTTCGGAACTACTTTGTCTCATACCAGTTGCTGCCTATCTTGACCTCTGCCTCAAGAGGTACATCAAGCTTTGCCGCACCTGTCATTTCTTCAGTCATAATACGCTTCACTTCCTCTATCTCATCCTTATGTGCTTCGACCAAAAGCTCATCATGTACCTGTAATATTAACCGTGAATGCATGTTGTTATTCTTTAATCTCTGATTTACACGGTTCATGGCAATCTTTATAATATCTGCTGCTGTTCCCTGAATAGGTGAGTTCATAGCCACCCTCTCACCAAATGAACGCTGCATGAAATTACTGGATGAAAGCTCAGGAATAGGTCTTCTTCGTCCGAATATCGTGGTGGAATAGCCCTTTTCCTTAGCCTCTGCAACCAGCCTGTCGAGAAACTCTTTAATCTTCGGATAGGTCTTAAAATATTTATCAATAAATCGCTCTGCTTCTTTTCTTGTTATATTTAGATCCTGTCCCAGACCAAATGAACTGATACCATATATTATTCCAAAGTTTACTGCCTTGGCATTGCTTCTCTGAAGCGGAGTCACCTCGTCAAATGGTGTATGGAATACTTCTGATGCAGTAATTCTATGGATGTCCTTTGCTTCCTTATATGCATTTATAAGCTTTTCATCCCCTGACATATGGGCAAGTACTCTAAGCTCAATCTGTGAATAGTCTGCATCCAGAAATACATAGTCTTCTTCCGGAATAAACACTTTTCTGATTTTTCTCCCAAGCTCCATACGAATCGGAATATTCTGAAGATTGGGATCCGTACTGCTGATTCTTCCCGTCGCTGTTATGGTCTGATGGAATTTTCCATGTATTCTTCCATCCTCCCTTATATACGCTGCCAGACCGTCGGCATAAGTGGATTTTAGTTTGGTAAGCTGTCTGTATTCCAAGATCATCGTGATAACAGGATGCTCACTCCTAAGCTTCTCCAGAATATCAGCCGATGTGGAATATCCTGTTTTTGTCTTCCTGGCAAATGGCAGCCTCAGCTTTTCAAACAGGATAACACCTAACTGCTTAGGAGAATTAATATTAAAAACCTCATCCACCTGCTCATAGATCTGCTTCTCCAAGGAAATAATTCCTGCTTCAAGCTGATCCCCATATTCCTTTAAAGCCTCTTTGTTTACTCGAATACCGCGCTGCTGCATATCATACAAAGTATATATAAGAGGCATCTCAATATCCTGGAACAGCTGGAGCATTCCTTCCTCCAAAAGCTGCTTCTTAAGCCGTGGTGCTGATGCATGTGCCACATATGCGTTATAACATGCATAAGCCGCAAATTCCTTTGGCATCATATTCATAGCTTCTGTAAGTCCCACTTTGCCCAGCAGGTCATTTACCGATGGAACTGTCATGCCAAGATAATCTCTGGCAATATCATCATAATGATAGGTGTCGGTAAGTGGATTCAACAGATATGCTGCTATCGCACTGTCAAATATTTCTGCACTTTCATCTGCCTTCAAATATCCAAGCTGGTCTTTAAGACCGATAACAGCTAAAGGAACATTATTCTTAATCAGATTCTTGGCTTTATCAATTATATAATCTGCGGTTATCATGCCTGTAACAAGAATTAGCCGGATATGCTTTTCGCTGCGGCATAATGAGATTCCCAGCAGCATGTCCCGGTCTGTTATAATATGAATTCCTATTGGATTGGTTTTATTAGCCATAATTTCCTCAAAAATTTTATCAGCTTCGGCAAGATCTTCAACAACCTCGAAATATTCCTCAATTTCTAAGGAATGATCTATCTCCATATTCTGAAATTTAGAAAGAAGACTCTTAAACTCCAGATTCTTAAACCATATATATACTTCCTCATTATATAGGTCTCCCAGAACTGCATCCTGAGGTTTAATTCCCAAGTCACAGTCCGTACAAATAGTAGCCAGCTTTTTTGAAAGAAATGCCAACTCCTTATTCTCCTTTAATGTGGTTGTTACCTTTCCGGGCAGCAGTTCATCTATATGATCATAAAGATTTTCTATGGATTTGTATTCAGCAATCAGCTTTCCGGCAGTCTTTTCACCCACTCCGGGTATACCGGGAATATTGTCGGAAGTATCACCCATAAGTCCCTTTAAATCAATAAATTGCTTTGGCGTGACATTGTATCTTTCCAGTACATCTTTCGCCAGATAGTCTTCAATCTCCGTACCTGTTCTTTTCGTCTTGGGAAGCCGAATCTTGATATTGTCACTGGCAAGCTGAAGCAGATCCCTGTCGCCGGACACAAGAGACACCTTATAGCCTTCTTTCTCCGCCTGTGATGCAAGAGTTCCCAGTACATCATCGGCTTCATAACCCGGTTTTTCGATTACCGGCACATTCATAGCCTTTAAAAGTTCCTTCATCACCGGCACCTGCTGTCTAAGCTCTTCGGGCATGGGTTTTCTTGTACCCTTATATTCCGTATATATATCATGCCTGAAAGTCGGATGATGAGTATCAAAAGCTACAGCCAGATATTCCGGCTGCTCTTCATCTATGATCTTATATAAAATATTCAGAAAGCCTAATATGGCATTTGTATGCATTCCCTTAGAGGTTGTCAGATCAGGAAGACCATAGAATGCTCTAAAAAGAATACTATGTCCGTCAATCAATACAATTTTCTTATCCATAATTAATCAAGTCCTCCTTGTTTTTCAAGATAATCGTTAAGTTCCTTTGCAGGCTTGTCAAACCTGTCTTCCATGAATGAGGTTCTAAGTCTGAACCTGCTTTCTGTCACATTATTGACTTCTTCTTCGGGCATTAAATAATGATATAAACTAAAAAACACTGCCATAAAGAGTATAATCAAAAATAATACACCCTTCTTGCGGTAATAATTATACCTCAGATGGATGATTCTTTCCTGTGTGTGTTCTATTTTCTCCTTTAGCTCCTGACTGTAATCGTCAGATAAATTCTTATCTTCATCAAGCTGCTTCATCGCCGTTAAAAGGGCATAATAAACCTCCAGCTCTTCTCTGCATTCAGGACAGGACTCCATATGCAGGATAAACTCTTCCAACTCACTTATATTAAGTTCATCATTGATAAATGCTGTTATTATGCTTTGAGCTTCTGTACAGGTCATCATCCTGCTCCTTTTTTGCTCTTACTGCCTTTA
>DUQV01000179.1 GCA_012837605.1 Clostridiales bacterium
CAGACAAGCTGATTAATCTTAAGGTAATACTCTCATATAGTGTGTTTAATGAAGAAAATGTTATTGCCCGTTCGGCACATTTTATTAATGAAGGGAAATCAAGCCTAAAAATTCTTAGAGCTTTGTCTATGGGAATAGATTTTGACCACAATAACTTTGATATGTTGAGCTTATCAGGCAGTTGGGCCAGAGAACGTCATGTGGTTAGAAGAGGCATAGTACATGGTACTCAGAGCATTGAAAGCCGCAGGGGAGCCAGCGGTCACTCTGAGAATCCGTTTATTGCACTGATGGATAAGAATGCCGATGAAAATAGCGGAGAAGTATATGGGTTCAGCCTAGTCTACAGCGGCAACTTTCTGGCTTCAGTCGAGGTTGACCAGTATGATACAACAAGAGTGGTTATGGGGATAAATCCTTTTGATTTTTCGTGGAAGCTTGAGCCGGGAGAGGAGTTTATAACCCCTGAGGTGGTTATGGTATATTCAGGAGAAGGTATTGGCGACATGTCCAAAACCTATCATAGAATTTATATAAATAATCTTATGAAAAGTAAATTTAGGAATATAGAAAGACCGATAGTCATTAACAACTGGGAAGCAACATATTTTGATTTTACTGAGGATAAGATTAGGGAAATAGCCAAGCAGGCGTCTGAACTCGGTATAGAGATGATGGTGCTGGATGATGGATGGTTTGGGAAAAGAGACAGTGACAACTGCAGCTTGGGAGACTGGTATGTGAATAAAAATAAGCTTCCTAACGGATTACATAGTCTGGCTGAAGCAATAAAATCATATGGCATGAAGTTTGGTTTATGGTTTGAACCTGAGATGGTTTCTCCTGACAGTGATTTATACCGTACTCATCCTGATTGGTGTATTCATGTACCGAATCGACACAGATCTCTTGGCAGGAACCAGTTAATTCTTGATTTCTCAAGGGAAGATGTACGGGAAACTGTTCTAAAGATGCTTACAGATATACTTTCCGGTGCAGACATATCATATGTCAAATGGGATATGAACAGGAATATGTCGGAGATAGGTTCGGCTTTGCTTGACAGCACAAGGCAGCAGGAGACGGCACACAGATATATGCTGGGAGTGTATGAAGTAATGGATAAGATAACGGACAGATTTCCGAATGTCTTATTCGAAAGCTGCTCCGGCGGAGGAGGTCGGTTTGATCCCGGTATTCTTTATTATATGCCGCAGAATTGGACTAGCGATGATACTGACGGTGTAGAAAGGCTAAAGATACAGCATGGTACATCCATCGTATATCCTGCCTGTGCGATGACAGCCCATGTTTCGGCTGTTCCTAATCATCAGACAGGTAGAATCACCTCAATGGACTTTCGTCATGCAGTGGCAATGAGCGGTAATTTCGGATATGAACTGGATGTAACCAAGCTAAATGATGATGAGAAGGCATATATTAAGCAGCAGGCAGCTTTTTATAAATCAATTAGAAGGGTTATTCAATTCGGTGAATTGTACCGCTTGGAGAGTCCGTTTGACGGAAACGATACATCCATAATCTATGTCTCTGAGGACAAGAAAGAAGCTGTTCTGTTCCTGTATCGTGTACGAAGCATACCTAATGAACCTCTTCGCAGAATAAGGCTTAGAGGGCTTAATCCCAATTATACTTATAAAGTTGGTGAAGAAGCTTTAATAAGCGGTGAACAACTCTTAAACTACGGTATTTATACCCCTGATGAATTGTCATGGGGAGATTATAAAAGCAGTATTATTCTATTGGAAGCACAATAAGTTTTTATAAGACTTTAATATATAATAGCATGAAATCAGGTTTATCAATTATATTTCTTTTTGTTTGATGAATCCGGTTTTAAATTACATATAAAAATATGGAGGATGAATATATGACTATTGAAACGGCTTTAATATCAGATTTGGAGGAAATCCTGGCATTACAGAAGCTTGCTTACATAAGCGAGGCGGAGATATATAATGACTATAACATATCCCCGCTGCTTCAAACTCTGGAGGATGTAAAAAAGGAATATACCGATAAAACATTTCTTAAGGCTGTTGAATCAGGGAAAATAGTCGGATCGGTCAGAGCCAACGCTCAAGACGGTACATGCTATATTGGAAAGCTCATTGTTCACCCTGATTATCGGAACAGAGGAATTGGAACAAGATTAATGAAGGAAATAGAGGCTCGTTTTGATAACTGTATGAGGTATGAGCTTTTTACAGGAGAGAAAAGCGAGAAGAATATTTATCTGTATAAAAAGCTTGGTTTTAAAATTTATAAGGAAGAGAAGGTAACGGATGACTTAAGCTTTGTGTACTTGGAAAAGCTGAGTGGTAAGTAGAAATATATAAAAACTGCTTGCACAGGGTATACCTGTACAAGCAGTTTTCATAATATCAAGGCTCGTCTATTTTAATCTCAAGATCCGGTTGATGCCTTTTCCCCATTTTATGCCTGGCTTTTCTGTTGGCAACTGTATCAAAAATTATTGAAAAGTCATAATCCTCAGGATATAACTCTGATGCAGGGATATATAGCTGCAGTCTCTTGTGATTAATAAGGATTTTTTCCTTTTTCATTTGAACAAGGAGCTCTCCGTTTTCATCAGATGTTCTGCATACTATTCCTATTTTTTTCTCAGGGTAAACCAGTACACTGTCACCTATTTGAAAGCTTTCTGCTCTTTTTGAAGCCTTGGATGGGATATAATCTGATGCTTTCTTTATTCTTGGACCGGAGTATTCCTTCCTTGAAGCAGGTTTTTCTATAATATTCTCATTTTCATATATCAGACCAAGCTCGGATATTGCCTTGTCGCCGTAAGCCTGATCGCATGCCCGCTTAATAATCCGGCAAGGCATACCTAGGCGTTTGGCGATATACAGAGCGCAGCTTTCACCGGCTTTGCCAAGCTCCAGTTGATAGAGCGGTTGAAGTGTCTCGCGGTCAAAGGTCATCCTTGCATTAATGATGCCGTCTTCCTGCTCGGTATATTGCTTTACTTCCGGATAATGAGTGGTAACCAGAAATAGGCATCCGCTGTTCTTAAGCTCATCAAGCAGGGCGATAGCTATGCCCATTCCTTCTGTCGGATCAGTTCCCGAACCAAGCTCATCCAGTATCACAAGACTCTCTTTATTAACTTTCTTAAGGATATCCAAGATATTAGTGATATGAGCAGAAAATGTTGAAAGGTTCTCCGTAATATTCTGTCCGTCTCCTATATCACACAGAATCTGACTGTTCATACATATATCAGCCTTATCACATGGTATATGAAGACCGCTTTGAGCCATTATGCTAAGCAGACCCACAGTCTTAATAGCAACTGTTTTGCCGCCGGTATTAGGACCGGTAATAATAATACCTTGGATATTGCTGTCGCCGCCCATACTGATATTTAGCGGAACACAGGTATCCCTGTTCATAAGAGGATGCCGTCCGTTTACTATATTAAGATATCTGACGGTATTTATAGCCGGGGCAACCGCACATAAATCAACACTCAGCTTACCCTTAGCAAATATAAAATCAAGCTTTGAAATAACCCTCACATTCTCAGCAAATATCTCATGATTATCAGCGATAAGGCCTGTAAGGGTATATAGGATTTTGCGGACTTCATTTTCCTCATCAAGCTTTAGAAGTGCAAGTTCCGCATTCATAACCGATATTGATGTAGGCTCGATAAACAGGGTAGCCCCGGTAGAGGATTTATCAATTACACTTCCGGGCACTTTAAGCTTATATTCCTTTTTTACCGGAAGACAGATATGACCGTTCCGATTGGCAATAAAGCTTTCTGAAAAATAATTTTTATTGTTCTTAAGCATTCCTTCGGCTTTGCTCTTGATTTTTTCTTCAAGATTTGTTATGCTTCGCCGGATATCTCTTAGCTCTGTTGTTGCATAATCGTCTACTTGATTGCTTCGTATGCATCTTTGGATTTCCTCTTTAAGTTCGTCAAGAGAATTTAAATTCTCTTCATAATAGGGCAGGCTAATCTCAAGTATTTTGCTGCGGTTAAGAAAATCCTTCATCCTCCTAATGGAGGTAAGGACGATACCCATATAATCCAGCTGTTCAGGCAGCAGCATACCGCCCTGTTTGGCTGTAATAAGAAACTTATCTACATCCTTCATGGATACCAAGGGGGGATTACCCATATTATCTAAGATTTTTCTGGCTTCCGATGTCTCCCTTAATGCGGCTATTACCTCGGTCTCAGATAAATAAGGTGTCAGATTATCAAAATTTTCTTTTGCCTGTTCAGTTAGGCAGTAATTCTTCAATTGATCTATAATAACATCAAATTCTAAGGTTTTATATACATTTATCATGGTATTTCTCTTCTCCCAAATAATAAATAATAATATATGAATATGTCTCAAATTAGTAAGGATAGTACAAAAAATCAGCCATTGAAACAACTCCGTACACGATTGTTCATAGGCTGAAACATATTATTAGAATATGAGAAATACCTATATTAAAGCTTGTTACGGATTATGTCACAGCAACATAACTGCAAAAAGAACAAGAGATTTTAGCCCTTGCAGCATAGAATATAAGCTGATATATCAGCTTCTGTGACACTTGTTTCAAAGTACTATATTATTGTACTCTCCATAACAAACACAATTAACATACAACATTTCCTTCCGTAATTAACTATGCATATATTACAATGAATTCTTGCTCATGTCAATAAAATTAGTTAGGAAGTCAGTGAATTGATTTTATACATAATATTTTTACCGGTTATAGTTATTATTTCATATAACGAACGGAGTCAGATTATAAATGTGAATGTTGAAAATTGTGCTTTGGAAAAATAAAATTATATTAGATTGTAATATTATGACATAAATGATATACTATGATAATACTAAATTTAATGTTTATAAATAAAGCAACGGAATATCTTAATGTGTAACATTATTATTGCAGTGGAGGGAACAGATGTATATAATCAAACACAAACTGAAAATTTACGTACCAATTGTCATATTATCTATGATTTTTATATGATGCTGTCAACTCCGCACAGCAGGGCATTAGGGGACGCCGTATTAGAAGAAATCAGACTTAAGGCTTGGACTGACGTATATAGCGGTACACATTTGACAGTTATATATTTTGGAGTATTATTTTGTGTCGTATTAGCAATATCTAAGAAGTTCCTTAAAGTTAATAAGGATGTAAGCAAGATACACAGAATCGTGGTCTTTGTAGCTGCAGTGATTATTATATATTTAATTCATAGTACAGCAGTACATAAAATCATGTAAAATGCAGATGGTCTTAATACAATAGCGATTGCACCATCAGGCAATTTCTACGAATATACAATCACTGATGATGACGGAAACTCAACAAAGGTAATTAAATTAAGGAATCGGGGCATTAAAGCAAATTAACTTTTAGACCTGCATAGGTGAAAATTGAAAGCTAAAAGCATGTAATAAACTAAAAACATGTCATAAGATAAAATCAAATAAAGTAAATATTAATCTAAGGAGAATGCTATGGATACTATAAAATTGGACAAATGTTATGGTTGCGGGAAGAAAAATCCTATAGGATTACAACTTGATATTTCATATGTTGAAAACAAAACATGTATTGAATTTGAAGTTGGTGAGTATCATTGCGGATACCCGGGAATTCTGCATGGCGGTTTAATAGCTATGATTTTTGATGAGGCAATGTTTTATGCTGTAAAAAGATTAGGTATTGTTACAGTAACAGTATCTATGAGTATCGATTATATCAGTCCCGGTCGGGAAGGACATAAGGTAATATGTGAAGCTGTAATTGATAAGCATGAAGGCAGACGGATTGATGTTGTTTCTGAAATTAAGGATGCAGATACCGGCAAGCTGATAGCTAAAGCCAGCGGCGGGTTCATTGAGGTGGATTTGGATAAGGTGCTAAACAGATAAGTAAGAAGTGGTTTTTAAAGCATTTTGCCTTAAGTAATACCGGCAATACAGCTATCATATATTGACAAGCAAATCTTAAATTTGATATTATTTTGTTGCAGGAAATGGTATTATATAATGCTGCCGCTAATTTTTTGGAGGTGATCATATGGGTATATTTAAGAAAAATGATTATCGGTTTACAAATTATGAAGCGGTCGGTTATGGTTATGTTAGAAAGAAAAGAAAAACAAGAGGTTTTATCAAAGCCGCAATTGTTGTGCTGTTATGCTGTTTAGTGACAGGTTTTACTGTCGGTGGAAGTGTATATCTGAAGCTTTCCGAGAGGATTGATGAGCTTGAATTAGTCATAGCAGATCTAAACAAAGGCGACATATTTAGTGGAGATATAGGATTTACGCTGGAAGATGTATTGCTAACAGCTGATGGTAACAGCTCGACTGTTACTAAAATTGCAAAGAGGGTCGGACCTTCCATTGTCGGAATAAGAATGGTTACGCTAAGCCCCAGAAATTGGTATTATGGCGATGCCATGTCTCAATCAAAATATGAAGGCTCGGGCATAATAATAGACAGCAAGGGTTACATAATGACCAATTATCACGTTGTACAATATGCCGATCCAAAAAATTCAATTAGTAAGAATACTACCTTGGAAGTTTTTCTCTCTGACGGTAGGCAGGCAATGGCGAAGTTTATAGGCGGAGACCAAAAGAGTGATTTGGCTGTTATAAAAATTGATTTGAAGAATCTTCCGGTAGCAGAGTTCGGGGATTCGGATGCTCTTGAGGTCGGTGAGCTTGCTGTTGCGATAGGAAATCCTTTGGGGCTGGAATTCCAAGGTTCGGTTACGGTTGGAGTAATCAGTGCCCTTAACAGAACTATCAGCATAGATGACAGAACCTTGAATCTGATTCAGACAGACGCGGCGATTAACCCGGGTAACAGCGGTGGTGCACTGCTTAATTCCAAGGGAGAAGTCATAGGTATAAACACAGCAAAAATATCATTATCCGGTGTGGAGGGTCTTGGGTTTGCCATTCCAATCAATGAAGCTAAACCAATAGTTGACCAGCTTATTATGTTCGGATATGTTAAGGGAAGGCCTTTTATAGGCATTTCCGGAAGAGAAATAACAGAGACAATTTCTTACCTATATGATATTCCTTTAGGCATCTATATCATGGAAGTGGTACCGGACAGCGGAGCAGAGAAAGCCGGAATCCGTGAAGGTGATATACTTGTATCGCTAGATGGTGCTGAAGTCCGTACTATGAAGGATGTAGATAACATCAAGGATAAGTATAAAGCCGGTGATACGGTTGAAGCTATTGTGGTGAGAAACGGAAAGAGGATTAAGCTTTCACTTACATTTACTGAAGAGAAGTAAAGGTAATTAATAATTCATCAATTACAGCAACAGAATGAAACTAATGAAACTATCATAACAGCAAAAAGCAAAAAAGCAATCGCCACAAGGTGGTTGACCAGTGAGATTTATAAAACCTTCCCGACCGTCAAGTACAGGGAAGGTTTTTCTAATTTTTTAGCTATTTAATTTTACCAAATTATGATATTATGTATATATATAGAAAAACCAGAAAGTGCATAGTTAAAGTAGATTTTATGTAAAGGGAGAAGACTATTATGTTGGAAATACCTGAAAGCTATGTTATTGTAAATCAACTTAATAACACAATCAGAGGTAAAAAAATAACTTATGTGCAGGCAAATCAATCACCCCACTCATTTGCGTGGTATTATGGGAAGCCCGAAGATTATGACGACCTGCTTTCAGGCAAAATAATAGGCAGCTCCCGCCCGATTTCAGGTATGATTGAAATTGAGGCTGAAGACTGTCGCATAGTTTTTATGGATGGAGCTATACCGCGATATTATGAAGATTTAAAGAAGGTGCCCAAGAAGCATCAGCTTTATGTTGAGTTTGATGATAATACAGCCTTGGTATGCACTGTTCAAATGTACGGCGGTATGTTGGCATTTCATGACGGTGAGTTGGACAATAAGTATTATTATTTAGCCAAGACGAAGCCATCACCTCTTACAGATGAGTTTGACAGAGAGTATTTTAAATCTCTGCGGACGGAAGGAACGGACAAGCTGTCTGCAAAAGCTTTCCTAGCTACCGAGCAGCGTATACCCGGTCTGGGAAACGGTGTATTGCAGGACATTCTGTATTTAGCAGGAATTCATCCTAAGAGAAAGATGAGGGATGTTTCGGATGATGAGTATGATAAGCTCTATGAGGTGGTAAAGGACACACTTAGGAAGATGGCTGACCAGGGCGGAAGAGATACGGAAAAAGATCTGTTTGGTAATCCGGGCGGCTATATAACATATCTGAGTAAAAAGACGGCATTTACTCCATGTGTGAAATGCGGTTATGAACTGCATAAGGGAAATTACTTGGGTGGGACTATATATTACTGTGATCATTGTCAAAAGTAATGCTTTTATGATGGATATACATTTACCGATTATTTGAGGAGATTGTTTATGTACAAGCATATAATATGGGATTTTGACGGAACACTTTTTGACACATATCCTGTTATGACAAAAGCAGCAATTATTGCTTTGGAAGAACAGGACATTTATGAACCGTATGATAAG
>DUQV01000180.1 GCA_012837605.1 Clostridiales bacterium
TCTCTAATGAGTATAAAACTCAAATGGATTCTTTTTTATTAAGTATTGAATTGGTCCGATTAATCTATCTTTATTATTATGTCGCCTATATAGATTTCTTTTATTTTTGATTTTTCTATTGTTCCGGCACCGGTAAAACTGAAGTGAACCCCTTTCATTAGTATTTTGTCTAACGAAAGGGGTTCACTTCAAACAGGTGCTGCTATATTAATAATATAATCCATCTGATTTTATTGATACATTCGCTTAACCTTTTTAACCAAAGAGACGAATTCATCCTTATATTCATCCTTTGATATATCCACATCCTCCAGAATATTCAATATCATATCGTAGGAAGCATCCCCCTTCCACCTGCTGTCACGAAGAAGCATTCCGAATGCCGCAACCGAGCTTGCAAATGCAAGATTTTCGGACATCTCAGCGGAGTAGCTGCTTGCATCAACAGGAAAGGACAGTAACCGGCTCTCATTCTGATCAGGCTCCTTATATCTGATATTAATATTGAGCCATTCATTGCTTTCTATTATCTCTTTATCGGACTGATATTTTAAATTGGTTTCCGGTATCTCCTGCTCGGAATCCACCTCAACGATTTCATACAGAGCTGTTACCCTGTGACCTGCTCCTATTTCTCCTGCGTCCTTGGTATCATCATCAAAATCCTCGGTATTAAGCAGCCTGTTCTCATACCCAATAAGACGGTATCCCTTAATATATGCCGGATTAAATTCCACTTGAAGCTTGACATCCTTAGCCACCGTAAACAGAGTTCCTCCCATTTCCTCTACAAGTACCTTCTTGGCTTCCAGTATCGAATCAATATAAGCATAATTTCCATTGCCGTTATCGGCTAAGGTCTCCATCTTATTATCCTTGATATTCCCTGTGCCAAATCCAAGTACAGATAGGAATATGCCCTTTTTCCTTTCCTTCTTGACCAGCCTTTTTAGCTCTCCCTCACTTGTTATTCCAACATTCAAATCTCCGTCCGTAGCAAGAATAACCCGGTTATTCCCGCCTTTTATAAAATACTTCTCTGCAATTTCATAAGCCTTCTTAATTCCTGCTGAACCGGCAGTAGACCCTCCTGCAGACAGATCTTCTATGGCACTGACAATTTTCATGGTCTCGTCGCCTCTTGCTCCCTCCAGAACCACACTCTCCCATCCTGCGTAAGTTACTATAGATATCCTGTCATTTTCATTCAGATTCTCAGTGAGCATAACAAATGCCTTCTGCATAAGAGGCAGCTTATCAGGAGAATCCATAGAGCCTGATACATCAAGCAAAAATACCAGATTGGAGCTTGGTCGGTTTTCTAGGTCTATATCCTTTGCCTGTAATCCTATCAGTAGTAGCTTTGCATCCTTATTCCATGGGCAATCAGAAATTTCAGTAGTCACTGAGAAAGGCACATCTTCTGTTGGATTCTCATAATCATACCTGAAATAATTTATCATTTCCTCAATTCTTACTGCATCCGGAACAATAACACCATTGCTGTTAATCATCCTTCTGACCAAGCTATAGGATGCTGTGTCTACATCTACCGAAAATGTTGAGATTGGATAGTTTTTTACATTCTCAAAATTATTCTCCGTAATCGCACTGTATTCCTCCGTATTGAAATCTTCAACTATCATCCCGTCCGGTATTTCATATTCAACAATTTCTTCACTGTCTGCTGCCGTTCCATCAGTTAAGTTCTCGCTCTTTTCTGTTTTGCTGCCGCTGTACAATGCTACATGGTTAAATTCAGGCATCTTCGTATCTTGGATCATATAATGCCTACTTTTAGCACAGCCTGATGCTGCTATAACCGTTACAACAACCATACATATTGATAATAACCTTTTAAATGTTTTACTCATATTATACTCCTCCTCTTAATATTTGTTTGTTAATTATTAGAAGAGTATTGGAGTAAAAAGGTTCCCAAACTTTTTCTTACAAGCCAATATTTAGTTACTATGTAAAGTTTAAGATTTTCTTCTGTTTGCTTCTTTTTCTTCTATCATTTGTATGAAAAGCTTAACAATTTCAGGGTCAAAACGTTTTCCTGATCCTTCTTTAATTTTTAGAAGAGCTTTCTTCTTTCTTTCTGCTAATGGAGCACTCCCTCTGTTAAGCTCACGCTCATAGTTTTCTGCAATAGCGACAATTCTGGCTATCAACGAAATCTGTATTCCCTTTAATCCGCGGGGATAGCCGCTTCCATCCCAATTCTCATGATGACTGTATATATGCTCTGCCAGATCCAATGTATCATCAAAAAGATTTAATATTCTATAACCCACAATAGCATGCTGGTTCATTTCCAGGTACTCTTCTTCTGTATACTCCTGTAATGATAAGAGACGGTCGTTAAAAGTAATCTTACCTATATCATGCAGATAACCGGCCCGCTTCAGCCGATTGATTTCCAACTCCGACAGATTCATATAAGCTCCTATTTCTCCGCATAATTTACTAACCTCTATCGAATGACGCTTTTCATAGCTGCTTCGAAGATGCAGTGCATCAATGATGGCACCTGCCA
>DUQV01000181.1 GCA_012837605.1 Clostridiales bacterium
AGTTGCAGTTCCCCTACACACGGGGATTGTTACGGCTGTATTCTGTAAACCCTATAGTAAGTGGGTCTACACATGCAAAAGTGCGGATCTCTTAATAGGGATTAGTTGAAGGCCTTGAAGTCCGTATAAATACGTTATAGTTTCTTATGTTTACTTTAGGTTCGCACCTTAATAATTGAATTTAAACAGACGTTCAATGCATTCAAGAAAGTTTTTATCATATATTTCTTCCCGGATACCGTTGCATAGCCATTCTCTTTGTTTCTCAATCATATAAGCTTTATTATAAACTTTGCACTTTGCACCTTTATGAATGTTTTTCAGATGTATAATTGGCTCATTTATTACATCACCATTAATATCAAATTTTATTTCACCTGTATCATGTACCTTTCTCTCCCACTCAATTTTAATACGATAATCCTTTAAGAGCAAGTCATTTATGGTTTTTAATACTGCATTTTGGCGTTTACGGTCATAGTGTAGTAAGACACGTAAAGCATTAATCATTTCAATCAGTGATGGTTTATCAAAATTCCAAGATTGCGTAAAATGATTTAAATGTGCAATGGAATTTCTAATGTCCATTTTATTATACATATCATCTATTGTAAGTTCCTTATGCCAACATAACTTATATAATATTCCTTTCTCATTAGTATTGAGAATATTATTTAGTTTCCTTACTATATTCCTACTAAATATTCTATCAAGAATATTATTTCGTATTATTCCCTTGTTCTCTAAACTCTTTAACAAGAAATACATATCCCGTTCCCAATCTTGGGTATAGCCAATTAAACGTGCACAAAGATCAACATGAATTTGAAAAATTCTATAAAGAGATTCAAATGTGATCTTACGCTTTATTTGATTATATCTTGCTATTATTCTAAGATTCTCTTCATATTCTATTACTTTCTCAACAACATTCTTATCCTCAATATACCATAAGTTTTTATCCTTCATTTTTTCAATATTAGGAGATTTTAATCTAGCCCGTTCAAGCATTTTATGTAGTTCTTTTTGTTTGTTTTGAATTTCTTCAATTACTTCGCTTGTCTGAATGTATTCCTTAAAGTCATTTTCGGTAATACAATAATAGTTTTTAAACATGTTTTTATACAAAGGAAGTGGAACTGACCGTATTAACAGTGCCATGTGCTTTCTTGGTATAGGTGTTTTCTTATCCAATTGATAATAAAGATTCACTACTTCCGGGTTTTTCAAGGCTTTCACTTCAAAGAATTCTTTGAAATGCAATTGTATCATTACATTAAACACTGATTTCTTTTTCCCGTACAAACTATGGACTTCAGGTATAGTATAACGAACAAGCTCCATTAATTCTTCCAATTCTTTAAACAGTTCTATTTCATCTTCAATCTGATTACTGCGACCGTCAGGAAGCCTTCGTTCTATTAATGAACAGCGATAGCGTATAAATTGATGCTGTAATTTAGCGATTTCCCTTGCATCCAAAAGGCGTAAAAACAGGTAGAAACACAATAGGTCTTTCCTGTTTTTTATTTGATCTTTAATCTGCTCAAATGTATAAACTATAGTATTTCCATTCTCATCTGTTTTCATGTTAAATCTGCAAGCCATGGGAAACTTCCCTTTTTCTTTATCTTCGGGGAGCAGCTCTTCTAACGCATCATATATATCAACATCCTGTAAAGCAGGTTTCTGTAAAAAATCCCGATATCTTCCCATTAGTTTTTCTAAATAATCACCGAATGCCCATACGACAACATCTTGCATAAACCGTATATAATAATTATGGTCGGTGGTACCTTCATCCATCTCGTTTGCCTGTGCCATCTGCTCTCTTTGAATGATTTTTAGATAGTCGTCCAGAGATTCTCCCTGATAATCCGGAATTGCCTCATAACGATATGCTTTAAAATCTTTTTCATTATTATGCTTGCTGCTTTTATTCTTTTTTCCTCTTCTTTCTGATATTTTTTTTGCTTCTACACGATTCCATTCCTTTGTATTATTGATAAAGTTTGTAATCAATAATTCGTTTTTCTGAACCTCGGGCAAGAACGAATGATAATAAATAATTTGTAAAAGATTTTTATATGCAAGCAGACCTTGTTCATTATTTGGTATCTCAAGATACCATAATAAATCTTTTCTATTGACCTGCTCATCATGTTTATTATGTTTGTTCGGCTCCTTTTGATTTTCCTTTGCTCTATATCCTTTATTGAGGTTTACACCTTTTTTGTATATCTTTTTAAATGATGGAATCAAAGAATTCTGCGGCGAATAGAGAGTAAATTTAATACCGCATTTTTCAAAACACTCCGCAATATCACTGCCGGAATAATATTCGACAATACCCAGACTTCGTATCTTTTCACGGAATGCATTGTATAGGTTTTCTATGTCACGTGCAAAGAATTCTTCTACTCTGATATAGTTAATATTTACTGCATTAAGCATCTCTGGTAAAGTTACTTTTTTGTAGTGAAAACTACTATGTCTTATATGAGCAACACTCTTCCGAATCCTTTCAACCAAACCGATTAGTTTATTTATATCATCGCTGATTTTATCTTTATCATCTTTTGCTATTATCGAATAACAAGCAGCTAGTTTTTCTCTAAAGTATTTCTGCTTTATGTCATTAGATCTTAAATCATTATAATAGTTCCGTCTTAATTCTTTGTGTCTCTTACTTTCTAGTAAAATATCATCCACTATACTTTCTTCATTACTATTTATTCTTGTATCATTAATATCATAATAAAATGACGTCAAGCGGTTAATTCCCCAAGAAAGAGAAGCCATAAGAGACTTCTTGAAAGCTTCTTCAACTTGAATATATGAAAGTCCGTGCGAATTGAGAAAATCAACATCCCACGTTCCGTCATTATTAAAATAGTGTATTAGTTTTCCATGCTGAATTAGTCCCGATACTAACTGATTCATGATTGAGCGATTAACTTCTTTTTTAACAAAATTGAACTTACAGTATAATTTATAATTTTCTGCCTGACACAGTGCTTTATCGTAAGCATCTGTAGAATGTTTTCCTTTAACAGGGAAATATTTTTTAAAATGCTGCTCTACAGCCTTAAGAAACAATAAGAATTCCTCTTTTTCGCTGTTGTTTTCTGTGGAGTTAATCTCATGCTCGCTTCGTGCCTTCCCCTCCAAAGAAGAATTAGTATATCTCGTTTTTAGACTTCTATGATAATCCCGTATGGCTCCGGAAACAGTTCGGGAAATTAAACGGGCATTCTTATATTGTAAATCCTCAATAGCTTTGATTAAAGTTGACTCCAGTTTTTCATATTCGTACTTGTCCCAATACTTCTTAAGGATATTGTTATCGTCCAGTATTTTATACAGCCACTTCATTTTTTTACTTGAAGGAACCAGTCCGTTGCTTTGTAAAGAGAAAGGGATACGATTATTAGCAATTGACTTTATAAGCCGGTCTTTACTCTTTTGTATATCATCTTGAATCATTCTTTTAATTTTTTCTAATTCCAATATTATTTCGCTTTTTGATGTACCTGATTGAATTTCTCTTATTAATTCTTCAAATGAAACAGTTGAACCCGGAGCTTGTAATTCCTTCCCATATCTTGTTATATTGTTATTTATTAATATATCTATATCATTACCATCATCAACAATGGCCTCATAAAATATGCCTGTATCTTTATCGGTCAATCCTTTAACTATTTTATAAAAAGGGTTTTTTTCGTTATCTGCGTTTTTCAAGATACGTCCGCGGCATGAACGTTCAAAGTCCATGGCTTCTACAACGCATTCCGTATAATCACAATTTTCGGAATCCAAATATAACAAACCACGGGATATATTACGATAAAATGCAGCCTTTATTTTTTCACCTTTTCTTTCCTGACCTATCCTGCGCCTTGTCAGTTTCATAACACCCTCCCCTTCCATAATACGTTATTGTATTGTGAATTTTATCCATTGTCTATTAATGTTAAATTATCATATAAAAATGGAAATGTCAATGTAGTAAACGTCACAAAATTGGCATTTAGACAATTTTGTGACACTGCATATTAATAAATGATAATATTGCCGGAAAATGTCTGCCAGCGTTATAGTCTGAATTATTTTTTAAGGCTTGCTCATATTGATTATTGCATAGTTTAACATTTGCTAGTACTAAATTTATAAGAGGTTCATGCCAATATCATGAACCTCTCTATCTTTATAACTATTTAAAATAATACAGGTTATCTGTTTTCAAAATAATCATCCACATAATCCAGCATAGGTTGTATATAGTTGGCTCTTAACATCAAGAAATCCGATATGCATTTATAGCTGGCGTAGCCGCCATTTATGCTGTTATTTCTGCTGCCTGAACCGGGATATCTTTCAAAAAACTGATCAAACAATGGTTCGTAGACATCCTTAAATGTGTTTAATGCCTTGGAAGCTCTG
This sequence comes from Clostridiales bacterium, assembly GCA_012837605.1. Taxonomy (GTDB): domain Bacteria; phylum Bacillota; class Clostridia; order Lachnospirales; family Lachnospiraceae; genus Mobilitalea. The sequence goes on from DUQV01000181.1 coordinate 4,447, forward strand.
CTATAATTGAAATGATTATCATTTAATGATAATAGGGTCGACTTAAACTCCTCTCTAAATCTCTCATTTGTCATAAGATATA
>DUQV01000182.1 GCA_012837605.1 Clostridiales bacterium
ATAAGCAAATATATGGTGGTATCAAGTTTTAAAGAAAATGATATGCTTAAAATAATAGTATGATTAAAATACACCAAAAGACCAATCCTGCTGTCAATAAGCATAGCAAGCAATAATCCGCCTATTATCCAAAAGCAGTAAATTACGGGATTCTTTAACAGCATTATAAGCAGTATGGGCAAAAAATACGAAACAAGAATAATGGTTTTAGAAAATTTTATATTCAATAAGCTGTCCTGAAAACGTATGAAAAACATCAATGCTGTAGCCAGCAAAAATACTGTTATTCCAATTCTCAGCATGTCCAACATTTCCATGTTTTTAATGTATCCGGCAAAAAGGATGGTTAATGCTGAAATAAAAGGAAACAGACTTATGTATACGATCGTTCCTATCTTATTTTTTACGACAGTTGTAGAATCGTATTCCATTGTCTCATAAAGCTCATTATCCGTTTTCATGTTAATTACTCCTAATATTTTCTACTCTTTTTCCTCTTTTGATTTTTGAACTGCTCTTTGGCTGCTTTTGCTTTTCTTCGTAAGCATCATAGGCTTTTACAATCTTTTGAACCAACGGATGTCTTACAACGTCCTGACCTGTAAGATATGAAAAACCGATTTCTTCTATCTTATTCAGAACCTTAATAGCCATATCCAGACCGGAATTTACACCCTTAGGAAGGTCTTTTTGAGTTAAATCACCGGTAATAATAGCCTTAGAGCCATATCCAATCCTTGTTAAGAACATTTTCATCTGTGCCGGTGTTGTATTCTGCGCTTCATCAAGTATGATAAATGCATTGTCCAATGTTCTTCCTCTCATATATGCTAACGGAGCAACCTCGATAAGCCCCTTTTCAGAATTTCTCAGATACGCTTCAGGTCCCATAATCTGATGAAGAGCATCATAAAGCGGTCTGAGATACGGATCGACTTTGCTTTGAAGGTCTCCCGGAAGAAATCCCAGCTTCTCTCCTGCCTCTATAGCCGGTCTTGTAAGAATTATCTTATTTACTTCATCGTTCTTAAAGGCCGTAACAGCCATGGCTATCGCAAGATAGGTCTTACCCGTTCCGGCGGGACCTATTCCGAATACAATCATTTTACTTCGCATCTGATCAACATAGTTCTTCTGACCGATCGTTTTAGGCTTTATAGGTCTGCCGTTTATTGTATGACATATCAACTCTTTATCTATTTCAACGATTTCTTTTTCCTTCTCCTCGAAGGAAAGTGATAATGCATAATTAACCTGTTGTTCTGTAATATTGTTGCCTCTTTTGGATAGCTCCAAAAGCTGCAGGATAATGCTTTTTGCCTTGGCTGCACCCTCTGTATCGCCAATAACCTTTATCTCACCGTTTCTCTCGATAATTGTAACATTCAGTGTCTTTTCAATGATTTTAATATAGCTGTCATAATTACCAAATACATTTTTTTCATGTTCAATGGGTATATCAATAATTGTCTCTGTTATACTCATCAGTCTGATTAATCCTCCACTCGCTTTCATCAACAATTTTGTATTCCCATGCGGGTTCTTTCACATAAACCTTGCCCCGGGATATACACATATTATTCTTAATATCTGTTTTAATATTATTATTTGTTACATAAACTCCGCTTTCAGCTAATTTATCAAAATACCTTTTTATTCTTTCTTTTGCAACAAGAAAAGCTTCCTCCTGTGTATAAATATTCTTCTGTACAAAATATTCTCTGACAGTTATTGTTCCATATTGAATGGGAAGATAAAAAGAATCCGTTATTCTTGTAGTATTTTCGTTAACAATTATATCATACATACTGTATGAATATCTAGGATTATATAAAATTATTTTTTTTCCTAATAAGGTTATGTAATAACCTGTTTTCTTATTATCTGTAAATATCCTCATCATGTGAGTTAACGGAAATGAATCATAATAATCATAATAAGAGCTGCACTCTATATCTGCACTGGCAATGACAGGCTTCTTATTAAGAACACCTCCAAAGTCATCCGTTACATCAAGTATACCTGATACTAGTATATCACCTTTTCTTACAACATCTCCGGGCTTTACCATAGGTGTTCCGGTTCTTGTTACAATCTTTTTTATTACTGCATCCTTGGAAGCCACAATATGGCTCGGAGCTGTTGCTTCAACTATAGGAGCAGGCATATTGGTTTCAGTTATCTTTATAATAAGTCTGGTTCCTTTAATTTCAGCTGATACCCATCCAATGTCATTAAAACTTAGTCTTATTATCTCTTCTATTTCACTGCCGTTAATGTTTTTTTTCATAATTCCGGCTTTAATGTTATTCTCAGACAAAAATTTCAGCATAGCCTGCGGTGTATATTTAAAGCCGCCTAATATGCTGATATCCCAAATATAAAGTGACATAATATAAATAAGTAAACCACATAAGAGTATACCAATAAAAAAGCCCTTTCTTCTTCTATATTTATGTAGAAAAAAAGGCAGTCCATGTTTTTGATATATTTTGGGAACAAGTCCGGTTTTTCTGAATATTGGTTTCAGCTTTTTATAATTCCTTGCTGACAGATTGAATCTGTAATACTCATTATCTCTCCCTATATTCCATATATATAATCCCCTGCTTCTGCATAGATTAATAAACCGTTCGGGCGATATGCCGCTGATATGTACGGTAAGATACCCAAAAAGCCAGTGCATCAGCTTTATCAGCATAACTTGCTCCCTCCCGTCAAATGTAGTTTATTGATTTTATGAATCCTGTTATCTTCATCTCATCCTCAGTAAAATAAAGAATGTTCAGTTCTTTCCCCTCAATACAGATTTTACAGGTCTTTGCCTGAACCTTTATTAGACTGCTGTTATATTCTATAATACTTTTATAGTTTTCAAGACATATTTCATTCCTGCCGGTTGCAGTAACAATAGGCGCACCTGCAATAATATCCGTCGGCAGATTAAGATAGCAGGACAACTGTTCAAGACTCGATAAACCGGGTTCTGCTTTTTTCTTTTTTGTATCTATACCTTTGTATAATATATGCTTAGCCTCTTTCTTGAATTTTTTGTGTGATGATTTAATACCCTTTCCCATTGACAATCTCCTTCTACAGG
>DUQV01000003.1 GCA_012837605.1 Clostridiales bacterium
CAGTCATTCGTATGGAGCTTATACCTTCATCAATTGTCAAATCGGAAAAATGCTCATGAGCATATGAATGATTCCCGATTAAATAACCCTTTCTTATGGCATATACCACATCTTCCATGTGTTTTTCTATATTTTCACCGACACAAAATATAATAGCGGGTATATTCCTATCATAAAGAAAATCCAGCTTGTCTTTGAAATGCTTTGTCGGTGCATCATCAATCGTTAAGTACACTTGTTTTCTCATGGATATATACTCCTTTGTTTACATATTGATTATATAACTTTAGAAGCAATTATAAACTACTACCTAATAAACTGTATAATATTATCCTCTTTGTCAAGCTGTCTTCTCAACATAATACTCACCACCGGCTTACTGACATCAATACTCTCACTTTTTAAAACTGCATATAATATTTCACCACTGTCCATCATATATGCAAACATTTGGTTGTCTTTACGAGGAACATATCCTATGATATATCCGTCTTCAGCGGTAACAAGTATTGCATTGGGATCATACTCATTATTTGGCTCTCTTACCAGATATAAAACATCACCTTTTTCTATTCTTCCTTCCACAACCAGCATATCACGATAAAATGTTCCTGCAATGTTAATTTCAATCAAGCATATGTCCCACGGCATAGGCTTAATATTAATATCTGACACATCTATATACCTTTGTTCTTTTATCTTTTGATTGCTTTTTCCTAAAAGCCTCATTAATCTTCGGCGAATTTTGTCTACCGGTTCATTCTCCAATGCTTTTTCTAAAGATGGAATTACTCTTTCACTCCATTCCAATTTAAACACACGCAGTCCATGAATTGCTTCAATCCTTACATCAGGAAAACGTTCCGATAGGCATTTAATAAATATTTCTTCTTCATATCTTCGCTCATTTCGTAAAGCTTTTAACAGAAAAACCAACCAAACATCGGGTCTGAAACTTACATCTGCATCTTCTACTTCTATATCTAAGAGTTCATTAAACATAATTTCCCATGGCAGTGCCATCATTAGGTAATCCAAAGTCACATGTAGGTATTCGTGATAATTGTCTATTAAGAGATATCTCATTAAATCAATATCAAAACTGTTTTTTTGTAGCATTGGTATAAGGGTATGAAATGGAACTAAAAGCTGTAGACACTCCAACACCATAATTATTAGACTTGATGGATGGTACGGATTCTCCAGTTCCTGATATACAACATTTGTCCAAATGGACTTCTTAAGTATTTCTTTGCATTTATTTCGTATTTCATTCTCTAAATTGCTAGACCAACTGTTCTCCTTTATAACATCAACATCCCTGTCATACCAATAAGGAGCCATACTTTTTTCTATAACAACAACTGCACTTAGGTCAATAAATGACTTGGCATATACTTTTGCTGCCTCAATATATTTTTCAACTAATACCCTGCCATGCGTAAACCTCTTTATATCTTCTTGTTCTCCTGCATAAGCTAAGAGAAACGATAAATCCGAAAAAGTCGTTTCATCCAGTACCAAACCATGATAGAAATCCGCCATATCGACTTTTTCAAGACACATGATTGACGATATATTAGGGGCTATCATATTTCTCGCACCATATTTAAACAACCACTTTTTCTGATTTTGCAAAACAGGTTCAAATAATGTCAATGCTGCTAGCTTCCCATAGCCTTCTGTATTAATCAGCAGCGTAAACTGAAACTCATTAGGATTTTCAAAATTCTGTGATGCTTCCACAGCATATATGGTGAATGTGCTATGTAATCCTAGTTTTTTAATAATTCTCCGTGTAATATCATTCTCAAAAAAGCCTAGTAACAATATACCTAGTTTTACTTCTTCTTCATATTCACTCTCCGTTGCAAGTCTTATTGCAATGTTGTAAAGCTTCTCTTTATCAAGTAACTTTTCACCTAACATCAGCTTTATCCGGCTACTTAACTTCTCCATATAAAGGAATATGGGTTTCTGATCCAGATACTCAGTTATCCTAGAAAAAGCATCCGGTTCATACATGACTTTAATTACTTCTTGCATTAGCTCCATTGCCAATTTTCTTTGTTCTGTTATTTTAAGTCTGTCTCCCCATAAAATGTAATTGGTGTCCCTCGCTCCTGCCTGTGAAATATCTTGGAATTCATAAGGCAATCTAGGGTATGTTTCTGCCATTTTGCTGATGTATTGATAAATACTTTCTTTCATGATATACATCTCCACTTATATTTGAGCATATTTCAAATATAATCTTCTGTTTTGTCAAATCCGACTGGCTTTTCATTTGAATGTTTCACAATCAACCAAAACTCCTTGATTGTTCTTTTTATATTGTCTTAAACATCCTTCATACCTCATCCCTGCTTTTTGCATAACCTTTCCGGATGCCGTATTGCCGGCATGATGAAAAACCTGCACACGATTAACTACCTGACCATTTTCCTTAAACTCAATTGCCCAATTATATGTATCGGGATTATCATACGCATTAATCCAAGAATCAAGAATATTTCGTGTTACCTGAATGTTCTTATGAGGTAACCATTGCAGGTACTTGGTCACTTCTGCATCAGTTGCCCAATTATTGAATATGTCCTCTGCATCATAATTTTTATATCTTCTAAGATGAAGTCTTTCTGTATCAATAGGTTTGGTTCCAATGTGATTAATCATATATACTCCCACCTCATTTTTATCTGATAAATATTCCTACGGCTCAATAATTACTGTCGTTCCCAGCCCGCAATTCTCCCATAGAATATCCATTACATCATTATCTACAGCTATACATCCTGCTGTCCAATCGGATTGCGAACCGTGACCGTGTATCATTATTTCTCCGCCCAGAGCAGTATTCCACGGCGGCTGAACGCCGCGATTAATCGCATCCTCGATTTGATTATAAGTACCTTGGTCTATCAATCCCTCATCCAGAGCTTCCTTCGCATCCTCAATATTCGGATATGACAGCCCCAATGACAGGTAGAATCTGCTGTAATTGTTTCTGGTGCACACATAATATATACCCTCAGGTGTTTTTCCGTCCCCCTCTTTCTTCTTATCGCCTACAGGCTCCCACCCTAAACCTATCGGATAGCTCGCCCGTAGACTGTCATCATCCCACAACTGAAGAATTCTGTCATCCTTTTTTACAATTATTTTAGGGTTTTCAAGTGCTGCAGCTTCTGCCGAACTATCCTCTGCTTCCAAGGTTCTTTGTGTTGTATTTTCATTTGGCTGTGTCTTACTTAACAAATCGCTCCTGATATAGCCTGTTTCATTATTATATCTCACTTTTATCCATTCACCTTTTTTATCCATATACTCAACCTTTGTCCCCTTATTCAGCATCATAATAATACCCGATTCCAATGATGCATCCTCTCTCATACGGACTCCGTTACCGGCTATATAATATACCGTTGTGTCAGATTTATCTGTTATGATGCTTCCATTCTCATTTTCATCTTCGTTCTCATAAGATTCATCACCCTTTTGTGTAAGAACATTTCCGTCTGCGGCATCATTAATATCAACGTTCTCAATAAACCTGTTTCGGCTAGAATCATCTTTTACATCCCGATTTACAGCATCGTCATTAACAGTATTTTCTTCAACCTCTCTTCCAGATTCATGCGGATTATTATCCGGTAGAATGCCACTATCATAATTCATCTTACATGCGAAAAGGTTTAAACCTGCCCAAATTGTTATAATTATAAAAAATGTCTTCTTCATTCTTTCCTGCTGCTCCGTTATATTATTACTTTCAGTATAATTCATGCACTCATGTGACATTTAGTAATGATACATTGTAATAAAACAATAAGATTGTCACATGTCAATTAACGCATGTCAATTGGCACATATTAATTGAAATATGTTACAAATTTATTAACCGTCTGTAACATTTTTGTAATGGTGCCTGTCACCATTACAAGACATGCAGAGTGCTTAACTCTGCATGTCTTATTTATGTAAAGAATATTTGTTATTTTAACTTTATTCGGATTCACTATCTGCCAGTCTCTCAGCTTCCATCTGCTGTGCTCTTAAAGCACGTCTTTTTCTTCTTGCTTCCTCAGAGGCGTTCATTATGAAGTCTTTGATGACTTTGGAACGCTTGATGTGCTCAAGCACAAGCTTGGGATGGGTTGTGTCACCGGTATAGCAGGTGATGGTTCCAAGCTTAAATAATCTCTCCATAAGGCTTCTGGTCAGGCGTACATCCTGTATCTTATACATGAATGTATCATCTTCGGTAATACTTAAGAAGCCGGATGTAATCGTAAGCTTTTCTTCTGATATTGTATATTTTGTGTAACTTAGCGGAAGCCCTAAGAATTTTGTTCGTTTTCTTTCTACATAGACCATTGCTTAACCTCTTATAGATATTTATTTGATCTTAATTGTTTTAGTTTTGGAACCTCTTGAAACTTTCAAGTTAATATATGACAAGTCGGTATCCTTGGGTACTTCATATATCAAGACAGCGGGTATCTTCTCACCTGCTCTTATATTCATTTTTATATACTGCAGGTTATTCTCCAGTAAAGCAAAGGAAGGCTTATACACAGTTCCAATATTGGTATCCAACTGATATTGTATCTCAGCCATATCAAGATCAATGTTCTGATCAAGGTCGGTTATGTTTTCTACTGTAAAATTAATAACCAATAATTGATAACCTACTCTAGGGTCAATTGAAAAAACAAGATTTGTATTATCTTCAGGATAAGTTTCAGCCAATTGATAACTTGTATATTGAATATCAAAGCTCGGATCTCCTATTACTTCAGATAATGAGTATTGCATATCTTTCGGTTCTTCTGCAGGATGGATATCATCCTCATTATTATCATTTGTTTTTGGTATATTAGTAGGTTCCGCCTCAGGCTCAGTTACCTCCTCTGAAGGAATTTCTTCTGAAGGTATCTGCTTATAATCAAAAATTTCTTCATAGCTAATCAAAGTTGGTGTATACTTCTTATCGTTTTTTAATAAGCAGCTTGCCATATACTCAGCAACTATATCTGTCTGAGCCTCTGTTAGAGGGTATTCTTTCATACATCCGGTCAATACTACTCCCATGACACATATCAAAACTATTAAAAGCCTTTTCACCTGTCCAGCCTCCATTCAATTGAATCATCTATCCTATATATTAACATTAATTACATATTTCAGCAACAAAAACAGAAGATTTGCATCAAAAAGGGCTTTATGCTTCTATAATGAGGTTATATCTACCTCAAACCAGAATTCCACACCGACTGAATGATTAATTACACCACATTCCTTATTATGTGAATTCATAATTGCCTTAACAATTGAAAGTCCAATACCATTGCCGCCATATTCTCTGGTTCTTGATTTATCAACCTTGTAGAACTTTATCCATAGCTTGTCCAATTCTTCTTCAGGAATATTCTCACCGGTATTAAAGACAGCAACACGTAAAACATTCCCTCTGCGAACCAGCTTGATTTCTATGATATTAGCACCGCTTACATGATTGAGTGCATTACTGATATAATTTGATACCACTTGTTGAATAAGGTATTCGTCCGCCCATACATAGATGGGTTCATTTTCATTAAAATGCACGGTAACTTCTTTTTGTTTAAATAAAATTCCATTTGTCATCAGTACCGACTTTATTAATTGGACAATATCAAACCGCTCAAAATTCACCTGATTGCTGCCAAATTCCAACTCATTAAGGGTTAAGAGCTTTTTGACCATCTGATTCATTTTATTGGCTTCATCGATTATGACTTCACAGTAGAAGTTGCGGTTCTCTTCATCTTCATTTACATTTTCAATCAATCCTTCTGCATATCCCTGTATCAGTGATATCGGCGTCTTAAGCTCGTGAGATACGTTTGATAAAAATTCTTTTCTCATTTCGTCTATTTCAGTCTTTTTCTGAATATCCAACTGAAGCTCATTATTCGCACTTTTTAGCTCCGATATGGTGCTCTGCAGCTTATCGGACAAAATGTTTAAGCTGTTGCCAAGCTCTCCAATCTCATCTTTATTCTTAACGGGGTATTTTACCTCAAAATCCAACTCAGACATCTTTTTGGCTATGTTAGCCATCTCATGAATCGGCTTTGTAAACTTGCTGCTAACTAATAGCATGGCGATTATTCCTATTATTACTGCAGCCAAACCGATATAACTAAGAAACCGATTTGCCAGAGCGACACTTTCTTGTATACTTTCAAAATTAGACCTTAAAAATACTATCTTTTCATCCAATACACCTATCAAATCTATATAATTTGAGTCGAGATGGCTGTCGTACAGTCTGTAGATTATATAATTATCTTCCTTTTTTATAACTTCCCTGTTAATTTCATCTGTATTATCACTCATATAATTTCTGATTAACAGATTAACCTGCGCTTCTTCCCGTTCACCAAAATCCAACGGATGTGGGAAGCTGGAGAGTGGTGCACCTGCAAATGACATAAATACATATATATTGACATTACTGTTAGAGGACAACCTCTCCATTGTTAAGGTGTCCTCCTCTGAAAGAAACAGCTCATCCTTATAGTCAGCATATATATCTTTAACACGATAGAATACATCAGCTATCTGATCAACCTTACAGTGCAGGTAATAATCCGCTAAAAATGTACGGTTAATGAACCACGTGATAAAGATTGTGAATGCTATCAAAGCTGTCAATAATAATGCCAGCTTAAATCTAATGGAATGTTTCATCAATCCACCTCAAATTTATATCCAAGACCCCAGATGGTCTTGATATATCTGCCCTTTTCTCCCAACTTGCTCCTTAGCTTCTTCACATGTGTATCTATTGTTCTTGCATCACCAAAATAATCGTAATTCCACACATTATTAAGAATCTTTTCTCTGGAGAGAGCAACTCCGTTGTTCACAACAAAATATGATAATAATTCAAACTCCTTATAGCTCAAATCAATCGGAACATTGTCAATTTTCACTTGATGTGCAGCTCTATCTAAAGTAATGCCTCCTATTTCTGTTACTCCGTCATCAATACCGGCAGTTCTTCTAAGCACAGCCTCAACTCTTGCCACCAATATCTTTGGACTAAATGGTTTGGAAATATATTCATCCACACCCAGCTCAAAGCCTAACAGCTCGTCTTTTTCGTCACTTCTGGCTGTCAACATGATTATGGGAACATCCGAATACTTTCTTATCTCTCTGCATACCTGCCATCCATCCACTTTTGGCATCATAATATCCAATATAATTAATGCAATGCCTTTTGTCTGAAAGAAAATATCCAAGGCCTGCTCTCCGTTCTCGACTTCAATAACTTCATAGTTACTTCGTACCAAAAAATCCTTTACAAGCTTTCTCATTCTGCTTTCATCATCAACGACTAATATTTTCAGCTTTTCCATTTGGCACCTCCGATATATGTATAATATGTCATATATATATGACAATAAAACACCCAAACATATATTAGCAAATATCTATGACGATTTTGTGAATTAATATCTCTATTCTCCCGGGTAGACAAGTCCCCATGATGAACGAATCCTGTCCATGATTTTCATAATATCCAGAGTATCTTTTAGGGGATTTTGCGGACTTTCCAATAAGCCTTCCCTAAGACAGCGATTCACTTCTTTGGCTTCATATTCGTAACCGTTAGTCTTAAAGGGTTCGTTAAATTCATCAATTATATTATGTTTGTTATCATACAATATCGCACTATCGGCCATCCAGAACTTATTTACCTTAATAACGCCTTTTTCACCTGCTATCACAGCATCATATCCTAACTCTGCAGATATGCCTGAACTTAGATCTGCCAATACCCCATTTCCGTACTGAAGAATAATCACATTTTGTTCGTCCACCTTGCTTTCGCCGATAATCGCACTGCTTATAACCTTATCAGGCATACTGTCAAGGAAAAATGTTGTATATGTTATAGGATATATACCCAGATCCAGAAGTGCTCCTCCGCCTAAAGAAGGATTATACAGCCTGCTGTCAGGATCATATTCAGAGTAAAAACCGAAGGACGCTTTGATATGCCTTACCTTCCCTATCCTGCCTTCCTTAATCCACTTCTTTACCTTAATACTTGCCGGTAAAAATTTAGTCCACATGGCTTCCATTAAAAATACATTATACTCTTTTGCCAAGCTTATTAACTTCTCAGTATCCCTGCTGTTAATTGTGAATGGTTTTTCACATAGAACTGCTTTCCCATTTTTGATGCACATCTCTGTCGTTTCTTTATGTCCTGTATGGGGAACAGCTATATATATGACATCTATATCGGGATCCTCGGCAAGCTTGTTATAGTCACCATAGTATTTATTTATATTAAATCTGTTGGCAAATTCCTGTGCCCGAACATCGCTTCTTGAAGCTACCGCAGCCAATATACAGTCATCCAAGGAATTTAGTGCTTTTGCAAATGTTGCTGCTATACTGCCGGTACCAAGTATACCCCATCTAATCTTTTCCATAATACTTGTTCCTTTCATTAATAATAATTTACATATCTGGCGGTATAACTATTATCTGATAAATACATTCTAATCCCCGGTAGCATTAAAATCAAGCATTCAGCACATAGAAAACCGGAAGCTGTTTCACATATAATATAAATAATTATATTGAAACAACTCCCGGTTTTCTATATAACTTCAGCATAATCAATAGTCTATACCTGAAGTAATTTGTATTCATACATATCATCTATTATACTATAACCCACCTTTTCGTAGGCTCGTTTTGAAAGCATGTTTTTCTTGTCAACAAATAATGTACAGAATTCATTTCCTTCATCAAGATGTTTTTTGCTAATGTTATATATATTGGTAGCTCCATATCCCATGCCCCTGTACTCCTCAGGCGTATATACATAACTAATAGCTATTCCTCTAGCGAGCTGTCTTGTGGTTGAAGCCATGGACACTACATTCTGTTGAGAATTTTCAAATATATAAAGCTTATTGTGATTAATCAAATTGCTTGTACACAACAGCGCGGATTCATAATCCACCTCTTTAGCTAATGCTTCGATCTGATACTGTATCATCCATTCAGTTAACAGCTTAACTTCATTTGGCATAGCCGGTCTGGTTATTCCCTCTGCAGGTTTAATATCATTTACCTGTCTTATTTCCATAATATCCAATGCAATTCTTTCTGCAAATGTACATTTTAATTTTTTACTGAACTGCTCTATGAAAGCCTCACAAACCTCATATTTTGCATTCAATCCCTCGGGAATGATTTGTTTTTCGGCCAAAAAATCAGCCAATAGCATGGCAGCAATACGTATATCCTTGCTGTTATCCTGAATATACACAGACAAATTACGGGGTGGTAAATTACTAAAGTGTAATAATGTCAAGCCGCCATCTACAACCACTCCAAACAACCCTTTGAATTCATTCGGATTATTGCGCGATCTGTATGCATCATACAATACCAACTGACTAATAGATTCTCTCTGTAAAAGCACTTCTTCGTAATCTCTTAAATACGCATCAGCATCATCATATAATTTTAAAATCATGTTGTTTCCTTCTTTCTTTATTGTTGCATTTACTATCATTTGCAATTTAAAATAAACTATCAGATACTCAGATTAATGGTTTGATTTGTTATATTAATTTACACTTATCCATGTTCTGATAATCTGCTCATCGTGAACATTATACCATGAATTAGCAGATTGTTACAACCATAATTTGTAAGGCTAAATAATTTTAATAATTTTATATACCGAATCAATAAAGCCAACGGAATTATCTGCTGCTTCCATTGGCTTTAGTGATTAAGTTCCAATATATATTAATCTGTTTTTGCTGTTTTCTTCTTGGCTGATAAGTATATGATTCCTCCGATAATGATTATTCCGCCTATTGCCATAGCAATTATGCCCGCTGTAGACATTCCCTTATCCTCTGTCTTGGTATCATCAGCTGCAGTTGTCTTCGCTATCTCATTTGCTGCTACAAGTCTGGCATCCGCATCATCAGAAGTATCTTTCGCAATACCATCAACAGGTAAATCTTCTGCTATCCCCGGCTCTCTTATTCGATCCGGAGCCATATCCTCCGATGGCTCATCTCCATCTACAGATTCTATCTGAATCGTAAGCTTTTCCTTTTCATCAGCCAGAAGCTGCTCTCTTTCTTTAATCAGGGCTTCATCAGTGATACTATCGTGTGCATATGCCGGTGTATCATCACCCATATCCATGATAGGTGACACAGAATCTGATGTATTATCAGCCGGCTCTACGGGCATTGCATCCGGAGCATCCTGAGGGTCGGCTTCATATATTACCGCTTCCTCAGCATCTACAACCTTAACCAACTCAGTACCGAATTTGTCATAAATAAATGCTGCAAATTCCTCTTTATATGGAGTAATACCTACTTCTACATAATTGTAAGCCACTCCCGTATAAATAACCTTAAATCCCATATTTGCTATTTCATCTGAATGATCCAGGAATAAGTACCGATCCATCTCTCTTTGCTTTTCATATAATACACTTTCCTGAGGATTTATCGTTCCGGGTGATGCCGGAGAAGAACCTCCGCCGGACTGTGCATATGCTGTCTCAACATTAGCAAATCCTATTATCAATGCCGCCATGAACAATCCTACTACAGCCTTCTTAACTAAATTCTTTGTAATCAATTTTATTACCTCCAATCTATTGTCAGTTTCATAAATTTTCTTTAGTATTGTCATTGATATGTTTTTAGCGTCCCTCCTTTTACTTGTTTCTAATTATTAGACGCTAATCGTCGTAATATCGTTCCATATCAGTTTGCCGGCTGCTGTGTGAATTCAAGCTGTTACTACTATGCATGCACATTTACATATTAAGCTTTAAACTCACATATGATATATTGACCATCAGTATTGAAGGGAAATATAATGGATTTTCAACTAAGCAGAACTTACACAAATATTCAAAATGCATATGAATTGGAGCTTATGCAAAGCACTTTATATTATATATATGGTAATATTGCCAGACAGGAGGGTTATATTCAAATCGGCAATATCTATGATATATTCCAAAGAAACAATATGGAGCATGCAAGAATATGGTTACGTCAATTAAATGAGGGTACTCTGCCTGATACAGAACAAGTCCTTCTGGCTTCCCTGCAACAGGAATATTATATGGGAAACCAGCTTTACAGAGAATATGCCCAAATAGCCCATGAAGAAGGCTATTATGATTTAGAATCTCTATTTAACGGAATAGCTAATATTGACTTAAATCATGGCCTTCAGCTTGAAATTCAATATAATGACGTATTAAGAAATCAGGTCTTTTGCAAGAATCAGGAAACACTATGGATATGTATGCAATGCGGTAATATTCTAAGTGGTATCTGTGCACCGGAAATTTGCCCGGTATGCGGTTTCCCTCAAGGCTATTATCGTGTTTATGGTGAGACACCTGTATAAACATAATGTCATGATGCAAAATAAAAGCACCCCGGTTTGTTATGCGGTCTAAAACCGGGATGCAGGTAATAACTTATCATTAGTCGGTAAATAACTGTGTCCAGTAGATAACGCCGCCGGACTGATATACACCTATGCCAATTTTACCAAAACTTCTGTTCAGTATATTAGCTCTGTGTCCGGGTGAATTCATCCATGCATTCACAACCTCCTGAGGAGAACGCTGACCATAAGCTATGTTTTCTCCTGCGGTCCTATATGAAATTCCATATTCCTTAAGCACGGTTGAAAATTTACTTCCGTTAGGTCTTGTGTGCGAGAATGATGCTTTAGTCTCCTGAGCACGCTTATCCGCTGCTGCCTTTAATGCAGCATTTGTAGTCAGAGCAGGAAGTCCGGCCTTTGCCCGTTCAGCGTTAACCAGTTCCAGAACCTCCTGTGCAAACCCCTTATTGCTGCCTGTGTTATTTGTATTATTCGCAGGTGCTGTTGTGTTACCTGTGTTGTTCGCCGGTGTTGTTGATGGAGTCTGCTTATACTGCTTTGCAGTATTCTTCGTTGACTTCTTTTTGGTGTCTGTATTGTTTTTCTTGGCATCTGTGTTGTTAACCTTGATATCAGAAGATTTATTATCATTTTTATCATTTATAATTATCGTAGAATTCTTCTTTTGCTTATCGTTCTTTTTTTCTTTATTTCCGTTAGTATCTTCTATATCTGCTGCCTCATTATCTTTTGCTTTAGGGGCAGTCTCTTCCTTTGCAGGAGCTTTGTCTGCTGTTTTCTTATCAGTCGGCAGATCAACTGTATCTTCAATTATGTCGGTATTCTGTTCTATTATTATCTGTTCTGTATTCTTATCTATGATTAATTCTTCTCTGGATGCAAGTTGATTTATTCCGTATGAACCTGCAAGTGACAGTACCAGTGAACATAAAGTTACGATAATTCTTTTCATTTTTAATACCTCCTATATGCTGTCTGTCTTGTTGCTCCTTTAGACTACCATAGTAGAACATCCCCTTCAACCGTTAATTACTGGCTGTTATCCTGTTTATTGGGAATTATCAGGATTGATTTACCTTATGTTATGCTATTATATGTAATGGTTTTTTCATAAAATTTCTTTTTTAGTACTTGTCAATCCCAGCATTTATAGTACTTTCAGCTATATGGAACATATTACCGCAGACAGCGGGTATGCAGTTAAATCTACTCACTGATCAGCATTATTTATTGCGAATTTTGTTTCATTATTTTTAAATTAATGTTACAAATATATTAATTTCCGTTCCATTTTTTCCATATTTTTATATTTTTGCATATTTAATCCTTTCACATTCATTCTATATTAGGATTATTACTGCATAATTATTGCCAATTTACTTACACTAATAGCATAAATATCTGCTGACAAATAGCTCAAACAAAAGGAGAATACTTATGGACAGAATAAATGATAATAAAGGAACTCCAACAAAAAGAACAGGAGTAAAGAATGATACTGACTTCTCAGATAAAGAAAAAGATAATGGAATGATTCCAACCAGAACAATGGCACCGGAAATATCACAGCCTAATCCTGCCACTGCCACACCATCTATTCCTGTTGAAATACCAGCCAGAAATGTTAAATAGATTATTTATTACAATTGAATAATTGGTACCGGTTAATAATTTTTATTATTAACCGGTACCAATTATATATAATACTAAATATAATACATTGGAGCAGAATCCATCTTTAGATAATCATCTGTAATATCCTTTAATGTGATACTGTCTATATATGAAAATACTTTATTGTCAATCTCTTCCCAAATCTTAGTACGAATATAGCACTCTATACGGTTGTTCGGAGTGTCATCCTCTATAGGTACGACAGACAAATCACCCTCTAATGCCCTGAGTATCATACCTACTGTAATATTTTCAGCCTCGGTTGAAAGCGTATACCCCCCTTGCGCACCCTTAATGCTTTTAACCAGTCCCGCTTTTCGAAGAGCTGAAAATACCTGCTCCAGATAACTTTTTGATATATCCTGTCTCTCTGCTATACTGATTAATGGAACCAGGTCATTTTTAGAATAAAGAGCCAAGTCAATCATAGCACGAAGACCGTACCTGCCCTTGGTTGACACCTTCATTATACCTTCTGCCCCTTTCAATTAAATTAAATAACTATTTTACTGATATTCAAATACTCTAATAGACTCTATTATTACTTTCTCTTTAGGAATTCCATTATCCTCATCGATTAATTCAACTCCGGCTACAGCATCAAGCACATCATATCCGTCATATACTTGTCCGAATACCGTATGTTTTTCAAACAACCACGGTGTACCGCCAATTTCACCGTAGTTTTTGACTGCATTTTTATCAAATTTCATACCATAAAACATTTCCATCTGAGTAAGAGTGTTTTCATCATACGTGGCTGCAGATTGTACTATAAAGAACTGACTTCCATTGGTATTAGGCCCTGCATTAGCCATACATAATGCCCCACGATACGGATGAAGATACTTTGCAAACTCATCCTCAAAATCCTCGCCCCATATACTTTCACCGCCTCTGCCGGTTCCGGTAGGATCGCCTCCCTGAATCATAAAATCATCAATAATCCTATGGAAGGTTACACCGTCATAATAACCGTTCTTGGCATGTGTAGTAAAATTTTCTACAGCCTTCGGTGCTTCCTTTTCGAAGAACCTGACATATATTGAACCAAAATCCTGTATTTTTATCTCGGCTACAGTCTCGCCCTTCTTGGGTTCACTAAATTGATACGACTTTTTACTGCAACCGCTTAGCGTAAGTATTGTGAAGGTCATGATAATGAATAAAACTGTTTTCTTCATATGCTTTCCTCCGTAGTGTCATCATATATAAATTATAAAATTATGCTATAGGACTACTTAAGCTTAACCATAACATAAGCATTAATGTTCTGAAAATCGTCTTTCTCCCCAATCTCAAGATATACGGTCTTAACAACAATACCAAGAGCAGCATTATCATTTTCGGCAGTGAACTCTGCTTCATTCATTGATATCTCACTATATCTATCCGTATCTCTATCCGTGAAGTGTTCGAAAATCCCACTGAAAGAATACCTGATAATCTCATTTTGCCGGTTATCTCTAATAATGAGATCCCCTATTCCATCCTTAGGCTCAAGGTCGATGTAATAGCCGCTGTCACCCAACGGTATAATCTCAAATGAGTTCTCTTTACCCTCACTGTATAAATCTACCTCTACAATGAAATCATAGTCTGATACATCAATCGGTGTTCTGTCTGTCAGATAAAACCGCCATATATCAGGTTCTTTAATGCTGTAGCCATATTGAGGAAAACCAAAGGTTTTCTCGAAATCATAAGAGGTACTATAATCCTGAAGCCAACTGACATCTTTAAGATAATCCATACTGCCTAAATACCTTACAGAGCTTATAATTATATTTCTATCCTCCTCAGATATATCTGCATTTGGGACAATCTTATCATTTATAAGCATATTATTCTTTTCCAGCACATTGGTCAGCCGCTCTATCTGATTCCTTTTACTGATCGTAAATGCATCCACCGGAGGAAGAATAGATATAAGTGATAGAGCTATTAATATTGGTGCTATAATATTGCTTTTATGATTGGGCCGAATGCTGAATATTATTGCTGATACCGTCGCAAAAACACCAAACATTATTACATAATATCTGCCGCTTGTGATTCCAAGCTCTCCAATCTTTAGAATGGATGAAATCGTCTGAAACAAGACTACAGGTATCAGAACCTTAGGAAATATTTTTCTAAAATAATCCGTTACCTTATTGTCTATAACCGAAGCCAGCAGATATACGATGATTACCGTTATCGAATACGTTACCAATAACGGTTCCATCAGGTTGTCCTTCCAGAAGTCTCCGGTAATATTCATTATTATATAAAGCAATAGAATGATTGTAAATATAGCTGTAATCGGAATAATAATATATGAGACCAATCCTTCTAAAAACTTCGAGGGCTTGATATAATCTTTGTTGTCTTTACTGTCTTTGTTGTCTTTGCTGTCTTTGAAATCCGATTCTTCATTTATCTTATCGGAAGTCCCGCAATAGATGGGAATTAAAGAAAGCAAATGTATCGGAGCATATACATACGCAATAAAATTGCCCACATGACTATAAGCCTTGCTGTCAACATCAATTATAAGCATATCTGTTGCCATAAAAATTAAAGATATACCTAAAAACAGAACGCCTGCATATAAAAGCACAATAAAGAATGCTTTAAAGACAGCCATAAAGCTTTCACTAAAGTCATACTTGGATTTAATAACAGGTATCCATATAAAGGCAACAAGCAGAATAAATAACAGTACCACTGTTCTTAATGCATGCTCTCCGCTAAAATTATCTACTCCAAATTCTACTATCAGGTAATATAGTATTGCTCCTAATATTGCAATTCCGCCAAAAACAAGCCTAGTTCTCTTTCCAAGGCAAAAACGCTCATACATCATCTGCAGCACCAAATATATAGCTGCACCTAAAGCTAAAGCGAATAGAATTTCACTAATATTGTCTATATCATGTGTATTTATATTATACGATGTAAATACTGCCGAAAGGAAAAACAGCAATATTGTAATCGGATAACGGTTTATCGTAGAGGTAAAACCCTTGAGGGTCGTCTTAAGCTTAGCAATATTTTTCACGCAATAACCTCCTTTATTGAATGGTTCGACTAGCCGAACCAATTGACCTTATCATGGTCTTATATTCATGTCCCAATCTGCTTATCGTGGACATTATAACACATTGGATTATCAGTTCCAAGAAAAATACAATATAATATGAAAAAACCACCTCACATAACCAATTATTCTCATCAGAAATATTCTTTAGTCATGTGAGATGGTATATATTCTTTACCGCTTATAACTAATTATTTATTAATTATCTTCTTTCTCTAACACATTGTCTTTTCCTACCGGAAGTATAATTGCCAATAATATTCCGGCAATTGCTGCCAATGCAAGCCCTGATATGGTTACAGTGTCACTAATAGGAACGCTGTCGCAGCCGATACCTAATACGAAGATAACTGCAGCAATCATAAGGTTTCTGCTGTTTCCGAAGTTCAGTCTGGAGTTTACAAGTATACGCACTCCTACAGATGAAATCATACCATATAGTACTATACTTATACCTCCTGTTACCGGAGAAGGAATGCTGCTGACAAGTCCGCCAAACTTTCCTATTATACCTAATATAACTGCAATCACTGCGGCTATACGTATGACTGCAGGATCATAATTCTTTGTTACGGCAAGAACCCCTGTATTCTCACTATAGGTTGTATTTGCAGGTCCTCCAAGTAAGCCTGCCCAAGATGTAGCAAGACCATCTCCCATAAGTGTCCTATGTACACCGGGATCATCCATAAAATTCTTGCCACACACCGCACTGTTTGTAGTTATATCTCCTACATGCTCAATTAAGGTAACTAAAGCTATAGGAGCTATTGCCAATATCGCATCCAGCTCAAAGGTTGGTAATAAAAAAACCTGAGCTCTGATATTTTCATCCATTATGGAGATAAAATTTGCATTTTCAACAGGTGTAAAATCAACAAGTCCTAACGGAATACACACTAAATAACCAACTATTATAGCAAATAATATAGGCATGAGATTATATATACCTTTAGCAAATACGGATATGCCTATGCAAACTGCAAGTACAATTACAGTAATCAGAACCGCTTTCAAACTAAAGACATTCTCCCCAGCCTCATTAGGCAGATAAAATGCATTGTTTATTGCAACACCACTTAATCTTAAGCCAATAACAACAATAATCGGTCCTGTTACAATAGGAGGCAGCAGCTTGTTTACTTTTTCATAACCAACCAGTTTTATCAGTATGGCAAAAACAACATAAACAAGACCTGCAACAATAATTCCGCCTTTAACAGCTGCCAGCTTCGGCATAAAATCCGCATCGCCTATTCTGGAATTGCCTATCACAGCCATTATTCCAACCATAAATGCAAAACTTGAACCCAAAAAAACAGGAACCTTCTTTTTTGTTATTAAATGAAATAACAAGGTTCCTGTTCCTGCACAAAATAGTGTAATTGATGTATCAAGTCCGGTCAATGCGGGTACTAATACCGTTGCGCCAAACATAGCCAGTACATGCTGAAGCCCCAGTATTATCTTTTTGTGTAGTGATTTCGCTCCCATATCATTCTCCTTTGATTTATTTTTTTAATCTAAAGTAAAATATTTAACCTCATCTATAATACAGTATTTAATGCGTTAATTCAATAGCAAAATTTTGATTTATTAATATGCATTTATCTGATTTTAATTTTCAGATTAATTAAACATTTATAAATTTTCTTAATAATACCGAGGTAGATTTCATCTACCCCGGTATTTAATAATTAAACACTCAATGTATCATCGTAAATACAAATTATTAACCTTTAAATAAATATATATTTTAGTATAAATAGCACTGTTAATATATACATTAAAATACTTATCTTCTTTTCTTTAGCTTTTCCTGTTATCAGATTGAGTACTACATAAGATATAATACCAACTGCAATACCCTCGGAAATGCTATACATAAAAGGCATAGCTATTATACATAGAAATGCGGGTATGGCTTCTGACATATCTTCAAAATCAATCTTAAGGATTGAGCTTAACATATAGAAGCCGACAACAATAAGTGCAGGTGCAGTTGCAAATGAAGGAATCGCTAAGAAAATGGGAGATAGGAATATTGAGAGACCAAATAACACAGCCACAACAAAGGAAGTCAGACCTGTTCTTCCGCCTTCAGAAACTCCTGTAGCACTTTCTACATATGTTGTTACCGTTGATGTTCCGAGGGCAGCTCCTGCCGTTGTTCCAACTGCATCCGCCATAAGTGCACCTTTAATACGGGGCAGCTTCCCATCTTTATCCAACATGTCAGCTTTTGATGCAACTCCGATTAAGGTTCCAAGCGTATCAAAAACGTCTACAAACAAGAAAGCAAATACAACAACTAAAAAGTCAAGGGATAAAACATTTGAAAAATCCATCTTAAATGCCACATCTTTAAGTGCTGATAACTGTAATCCCTGAGAAAAATCAGGAAGCAGGGAGTAGAATCCCGCACTAGGATCTACAGTATAAAGACCTATAAACTGGCATATGATTCCAATAATCCATGTCGCAAGTATGCCAAGTAAAATGCCTCCCTTTATCTTCTTCATTAATAAAATTGATGTAATAATAACACCGACAATCGCCAGGATGACAGTTACATTCTTTGTTAGAGATACACCTTCTGCATGGAAAGCATGAAATTGCACCAATGTAGCCGGATTATCCTCAACAATACCTGCATTCTGCAAACCGATAAAAGCAATGAATAAACCAATACCGCCGCCTACTGCAAGCTTTAAGGTCATAGGTATGGAATTAAAGATTGCTTCACGTACATTTGTTAAGGAAAGTACTATAAAGATAATACCTTCAATAAATACTGCTGCTAATGCAACTTTCCATGAGTAGCCCATGCCCAACACTACCGTATAGGCAAAATATGCATTTAATCCCATACCGGGAGCCAATGCAAAAGGATAATTTGCCAAGAAAGCCATTAATAATGTAGCCAGGCAAGAAGCTATCGCAGTCGCCATGAATACTCCGCCGGGATTCATTCTGGCTGAGCCTTCAAGTCCAAGAATATCATTGAAAGCTGTCATAGTACTTGGATTGACTGCAAGAATATACGCCATGGTCATAAATGTCGTTAGTCCCGCCAATACCTCTGTTTTTACATTTGTCCTGTTGTCTTTCAGTCTGAATAATCTCTCTAACATAAGCACCTCCCACTATTATATAGCTTTTTTATTGATATTATTAATAAGCACAAAATAATTCTAGCAAATTCGACATGAATATACAAGTTTACTACTTATTAGAAATATTAATCTTATTTATTAGGATTCACTTTCCTCAAGCTTAGCATTCTCCTCTATCACTTTTTGCTGTACATCTGACGGAGCCTGCTCATATCTTGCAAATTCATAGGAATATTCACCGATACCACCGGTCATTGAACGAAGATCGGTAGAATACCCATGTAATTCTGATAAAGGAATATCCGCAATTATCTCCTGCTTGCCGTGAACAGGATTCATTCCGAGTACACGTCCTCTTCTCTTGTTCAGATCACCCATGATATCCCCGGTAAATTTATCAGGCACAACAACCTTAATGGATACGATTGGCTCTAACAGAACCGGAGAAGCCTCCATAAAGCCTTGCTTGAATGCTAGGATAGTCGCCAATTTAAATGCCATTTCGGAGGAATCCACCGGATGGTAAGAACCGTCCACCAAAGTAGCCTTAATACCTACAACGGGATATCCGGCTAACGGTCCCTTTAATACACTTTCAGCGATACCCTTCTCAACAGCAGGGAAATAGTTCTTAGGTACAGCACCGCCAAATATCTTTTCTTCAAATACGAAAGGTGTCTCCAGATCACCTGAAGGCTCAAATTCCATTACAACATCACCATACTGACCGTGTCCGCCGGACTGTTTCTTATGCCTGCCACGCACGGAAGCTTTCTTGCGGATAGTCTCACGGTAAGGAATCCTAGGCTGCAGTATTTCTACGTCAACCTTATATTTTGATAACAGCTTACTGACTGTTACATCCAGATGCTGTTCACCTATACCATAAATAAGTGTCTGTCTGTTTTCCTTATCGTTTACAACCTTTAGTGTAAGGTCTTCATCCATAAGTTTCTGTAAAGCCTGGGATACCTTGTCATCATCACCCTTGTTCTTGGTCCTGTAGCGCAGATAGGTATATGGCTTGGATATTTCAATGGGATCATATACAATCGGATTCGCCTTTGTAGATAATGTATCACCGGTAGCTGTATCCGACAGCTTGCCAAGTGCACCGATGTCTCCGGCTTGAAGCTCACTAACCTCCATTTGCTCCTTTCCGCGAAGAACATATATCTTATTAGCTCTCTCTTCTGTATCCTTGTTGGCATTATACAGAGCAGTATCGTTCTTCATCACGCCGGAGCATACCTTAAACAATGAAAACTTACCGATGAACGGGTCTGCAATGGTTTTAAATACCCTTGCTGAAAAAGGCTTCTTAGGATCATAGTTGCCTTCAAATTCCTCACCGGTATTAGCATTTTTTCCTTTAATAGTCCTCTTCGTAGGATCAGGGAAATATTTCACAATAGCCTGCATAAGCATGGTAGTACCTTGTGCATTTATGCCGGAACCCATCAGTACAGGTACAATTGAGCCATCTATTACATTAGTTCGAAGTGCTTGTGATATTTCCTCTTGTGTAAATTCTTCGCCGCTGAAATATTTATCCATTAATTCTTCACTGGTTTCAGCGACTGATTCAAGTAAAATTTCTCTGAACTTCGAAAGATTTTCTTTAACATAATCAGGGATTTCACATTCCTCATAATTGCTGCCTGTTGTAAATCTTCTCCCTGCCATCTTTACAACATTAACAAAGCCAACGAATTTTTCATTCTCTCTGATAGGTATATGGAATGGTGCAATCTTCTTACCATATTGTTCAATTAATTGATCTACTACTTCTTTGAAGTTTGCATTATCAACATCCATGTCTGTCACAAAAAACATTCTGGGTAAGTTGTATTTCTCACAAAACTCCCATGCCTTAATAGCTCCTACTTCTACACCCGATTTAGCAGATACAACAATAACAGCTGCGTCAGCTGCAGCTAATGCTTCCTCAACTTCACCAACAAAATCAAAATATCCCGGTGTGTCCAAAAAGTTTATTTTTACATCTTCATATTCAATCGGTACTACGGTTGTGCTTATGGAGAATAACCTTTTCTGTTCTTCCTTATCATAGTCACTGATTGTATTTCCCTCTTCAACCTTACCTTGCCTTTTGATAATTCCTGTCGAGTACGCCATGGCTTCGACCAGAGTGGTCTTGCCACAGCTTCCGTGGCCTAACAAAACAACATTACGGATTTTTTCCGAAGTATAAACCTTCATACCATTTTCCTCCATTACATTTTAGTAAGTATTTAGAGTAATAAACAAGTCTCTGTTCATACCCAGTTTTACCTCTTTGTCTATTTTACTAAATAAAATCATTGATTACAATAGCTATGTGGAAGAATTAATAAAATAATTCTTTACCGCTTTAAACCGTAACGCTTTAAACAATCACAGTATTGACATCCATGTTTTAAAAGAGTATAATCTGTTCAAACATCTGTAATAGTGTACAGAAATTGCACATCGCATATCACAGTCTAATGAAACATTGCGATGCACCGTTCCATACAAGGAGTTGTTAATATGATTATTGTAATGAAGCCAAAGGCTAAACAGGAATCTATAGAACGAGTAAAATCAATTATTGAAGAAAATGGATTGTTAACCCACATATCTGCCGGACATGAAGTAACCATAATCGGTGTTATCGGAGACAAAACCAAGCTTAAGGAGCAGAATCTGGCTATCTATGATGAAGTTGATAAGATAGTTGATGTGACTGAAAGCTATAAGCTTGCCAATAAGAAGTTTCATCCCGAACCTACAATTGTTTATGTTGGAAATGTAGCTATAGGCGGAGATACCACGGTAGTTATGTCAGGTCCATGTGCAGTGGAAAACAGACAGCAGCTTCTTGCAACAGCCTATGCTATCAAGAAAGCAGGTGCTCATATTCTTCGCGGCGGAGTCTATAAACCAAGAACGTCACCTTACTCATTTCAGGGGCTTGAGGAAAAAGGTCTTTCATATATGAAGGAAGCCAAAGAAGCAACCGGTCTGCCTGTAGTATGCGAAGTGACAAGTCTTGAAGCCATAGAGTCTGCTGTAAAATACGTTGATATGCTTCAGATTGGTGCCAGAAATATGCAGAACTTCTATCTTCTGAAAGAAGCCGGTAAAACAGGTCTTCCCGTTCTTCTTAAACGTGGTTTGTCAGCTACGATTGATGAATGGTTAAATGCAGCAGAATATATTATATCTGCAGGCAACCCTAATGTGGTACTTTGTGAAAGAGGAATTCGTACATTTGAGACTGCCACAAGAAACACCTTGGACATAAGCTCTGTTCCGGTTATAAAAACAAAAAGCCATCTGCCAATTATTGTTGATCCCAGCCATGCCACAGGTGTAAGAGATTATGTGAAATCCCTTTCACAGGCAGCAGTCGCTGCCGGGGCTGACGGCCTTATGATAGAGACTCATCCTGATCCTTCCATAGCCTTAAGCGACGGTCCGCAGTCTCTGTCATTTGACCAATTTGAAGATTTAATGGGAGCACTTCGCCCTCTTGTAGCATTATTGGGTAAAAAAATGTGATGTTGCAAAGAGGATATATTCATGTAAATTATCCGTTGTAAACCGTGAAAATTTATAGTTCATTTAGGGAGGATATTAAATCCTCCGTTGTAGGCTGTGAAAATTTTTAATTTATTTAGGGAGGATATTAAATCCTCCGTTGTAGACTGTGAAAATTTATAGTTCATTTAGGAGGATTTAAGTGAAAGACAGGGATTCGGATTTTAAAATAAATAAAATAGGCTTTATCGGATTTGGCCTGATTGGCGGCTCTATCGCCAAAGCAATTAAGTCCTCGCAACCGGAGATATTTATGTATGCTTATGATTATCATAATAATCCTCCGTCCGGCGACTTATATGAAGCCCTGTCAGATGGTACACTAGACCATGTAACAACAGAGCTTACCACAGGCTTTCCGGATTGTGATGTCATTTTCCTCTGTGCTCCCGTAATGGCGAATATATCATACCTAAACAAGCTAAAGAATATAGTTAAGCCCTCATGTATTATTACAGATGTAGGAAGTGTTAAGGGCGATATACATGAAGCTGCGAACAATCTGGATATGAAGAATCTTTTTATCGGCGGGCATCCAATGACCGGCTCGGAAAAAACCGGTTACAGGAATTCCTATGCACTGCTTCTTGAAAATGCATACTACATACTGACACCCACTGATAATACTCCTGCCATTAAGCTGAACATTCTGCTTGAACTTATCAGGGAAATGGGCTCGCTTCCGATTATTCTGACTCCGAAAGAGCACGACGAAATTACAGCGGCGATTAGTCATCTGCCTCATATCATTGCGGCTCAGCTGGTAAATCTTATTAGAGAATCCGATGATAAGGCAGATAAAATGAAACAGCTTGCAGCAGGAGGTTTTAAAGATATAACCCGAATAGCTTCTTCATCTCCAAAGATGTGGCAGAACATTTGCCTTACAAACGCTAAGGTAATAAAGAATATATTGGATAAATATATCGATTCACTTAAAAATGCATCAAATG